>NZ_JBFUEB010000018.1:0-77019 GCF_056404395.1 Rhizobacter sp. P2_D12
TTCTTCAACAACTACCGCCCGCAGTTCTACTTCCGCACGACGGACGTGACGGGCGCGGTGGAGCTGCCGAAGGACAAGGAAATGGTCATGCCGGGCGACAACGTCAGCATCACCGTGAAGCTGATCAACCCGATCGCGATGGAAGAAGGCCTGCGCTTCGCCATCCGTGAAGGTGGCCGCACCGTCGGCGCCGGCGTCGTCGCCAAGATCCTCGAGTAAGGCTGCATGACGACCGGGCCGGATCCGTCCGGCCCGGCCTTTACAACACCGCGGCCGCGAGGCCGCACCGCTCTTTAAGGAACCGTCATGGCAACCAAGCAAAAGATCCGCATCCGCCTGAAGGCGTTTGACTACAAGCTGATCGACCAGTCCGCACTGGAGATCGTCGACACCGCCAAGCGCACGGGCGCGATCGTCAAGGGCCCGGTGCCCCTGCCGACCCGCATGCAGCGTTTCGACATCCTGCGTTCGCCGCACGTCAACAAGACCTCGCGCGACCAGTTCGAGATCCGCACCCACCAGCGCCTGATGGACATCGTCGACCCGACCGACAAGACCGTGGACGCGCTGATGAAGCTCGACCTGCCGGCCGGCGTGGACGTCGAGATCAAGCTGCAGTAAGCAAAACAGGGGGCCTGCGAGGAATTGGTTGCGGCTTTGGCCGCGGCTGGCTAGAATCGCAGGCTTTCCGCAGTAGCCGGCCTTCCAAGGCCGGTTCGGCATTTGCGTCTCGGGTCACACCGTGGTGCAGAGAGCCAACCAAGTCAGCCCGGCCAATCGATGTCGGGCATGTCAAACAAAGGCTTCCAACCTGAAAGGGGCGGGGGCTGGAGAATATTCATGAGTCTTAGCGAACATCTCGGTTTGCTGGGCCGCAAGGTGGGCATGATGCGCATCTTCACGGACGACGGCGATGCCGTGCCCGTGACGGTGCTCGACGTGTCCAACAACCGCGTCGTCCAGGTCAAGACCGAGGCAACCGATGGCTACAGCGCCATCCAAGTGGCATTCGGTGCGCGCAAAGCTTCGCGCGTCATCAAGCCTGCAGCCGGCCACTTCGCGAAAGCGGGTGTCGAAGCCGGTGAAGTCCTCAAGGAATTCCGCGTCACCGCCGACGTCGCCACCGGCTTCAAGCCGGGCGCACAGGTGCCGGTGACCACGTTTGCCGTGGGCCAGCTCGTGGACGTGCAAGGCACCTCCATCGGCAAGGGCTTCACGGGCACCATCAAGCGCCACAACTTCAGCTCGCAGCGCGCGTCGCACGGCAACAGCCGTTCGCACAACGTGCCGGGCTCGATCTCGATGGCGCAGGATCCGGGTCGCGTGTTCCCGGGCAAGAAGATGTCGGGCCACCTGGGCGACGTCACCAAGACCATCCAGAACCTGGACATCGTCCGCGTCGATGAAGCCCGTGGGCTTCTGCTGGTGCGCGGCGCCGTGCCGGGCGCGAAGAACGGCCACGTGGTCGTGCGCCCCGCCGTCAAGGTCAAGGCCAAGAAGGGGAGCAAGTAATGCAACTCGAGCTCCTGAACGATCAAGGGCAGGCGACCTCCAAGGTCGACGCGCCTGACACCGTCTTCGCCCGCGACTACAACGAAGCCCTGGTCCACCAGGTCGTCGTTGCCTTCCAGGCCAATGCCCGCCAAGGCACGCGCGCCCAGAAGGACCGCGAGACGGTCAAGCACTCCACGAAGAAGCCGTGGCGCCAGAAGGGAACGGGCCGCGCCCGTGCCGGCATGACCTCGTCGCCGCTGTGGCGCGGAGGCGGCCGGATCTTCCCGAACAGCCCGGACGAAAACTTCACCCACAAGGTCAACAAGAAGATGTACCGCGCCGGCATGGCCGCCATCTTCTCGCAGCTGGCCCGCGAAGGCCGCCTGGCCGTCGTGGATTCGCTGACCGTCGATTCGCCCAAGACCAAGCAACTGGCCGCGAAGTTCAAGGCCATGGGCCTCGACTCGGTGCTGGTGATCGCCGACCAGGTCGACGACAACCTGCTGCTGGCCTCGCGCAACCTGGCCAATGTGCTGGTGGTCGAGCCTCGCTACGCCGACCCGCTGTCCCTCGTCTTCTACAAGAAGGTGCTGGTGACCAAGGCTGCGATCGAGCAACTCAAGGAGATGCTGGGATGAGCACGATCAAGCATGACGAGGGCCGCCTGGCCCAGGTGCTGGTGGCGCCGATCGTGAGCGAAAAGGCCACGTCCGCTGCCGAGAAGCACAACCAGGTGCTGTTCAAGGTGCTGCGCGATGCCACCAAGCCCGAGATCAAGGCAGCGGTCGAACTGCTGTTCAAGGTCGAGGTCGAGTCGGTGCAGACCGTGGTTCAAAAGGGCAAGGTCAAGCGCTTCGGCCGTTCCATCGGCCGCCGCGACCACGTCAAGAAGGCGTACGTGTCGCTGAAGGCTGGCCAGGAGCTCAACTTCTCCGGGGAGGCCGCGTAATGGCCGTCATCAAAGTCAAACCGACGTCGCCCGGCCGCCGTGCCGTCGTGAAGGTGGTCCACAGCCACCTCTACAAGGGTCGTCCGGAAGCATCGCTGCTCGAGCCGCAGATGCAGAATGCGGGCCGCAACAACAACGGCCACATCACGATGCGTCACAAGGGTGGTGGCCACAAGCACCACTACCGTGTCGTCGACTTCGTGCGCAACAAGGACGGCATCCCGGCGAAGGTCGAACGCATCGAGTACGACCCGAACCGCACGGCGCACATTGCGCTGGTGTGCTACGCCGACGGCGAGCGCCGCTACATCATCGCCCCGCGCGGGCTGGATGTCGGTGCCACCGTGCTGAGCGGCGCAGAAGCGCCGATCAAGGCCGGCAACACGCTGCCGATCCGCAACATCCCGGTGGGCTCGACGATCCATTGCGTCGAACTGCTGCCGGGCAAGGGTGCCCAGATCGCACGCTCGGCCGGCACCTCGGTGACGCTGCTGGCGCGCGAAGGCACCTACGCCCAGCTGCGCCTGCGCTCGGGTGAAGTGCGCAAGATCCACATCGACTGCCGCGCCACGATCGGCGAGGTCGCCAACGAAGAGCACAACCTGCGCCAGTACGGCAAGGCCGGTGCGCGGCGCTGGAAGGGCATCCGCCCGACGGTTCGCGGCGTCGCCATGAACCCGGTGGATCACCCGCACGGTGGTGGTGAAGGTCGTACCGGCGAAGGCCAGGTGCCTGTGTCGCCGTGGAACACGATGACCAAGGGCTACCGCACTCGCAACAACAAGCGCACGCAGACGTTCATCGTCTCGCGTCGCAAGAAGTAAGGGGCTGCCATGACCCGTTCGCTCAAAAAAGGTCCGTTCGTCGACCACCACCTGATGGCCAAGGTCGAGAAGGCCGTTGCCATCAAGGACAAGAAGCCCATCAAGACCTGGTCGCGTCGCTCGACGATCCTCCCGGACTTCATCGGCGTGACGATCGCGGTGCACAACGGCAAGCAGCACGTGCCCGTGTACATCACCGACCAGATGGTCGGCCACAAGCTCGGTGAATTTGCGCTGACCCGCACGTTCAAGGGCCACCCGGCCGACAAGAAGGCCAACAAGAAGTAAGGATGACGACGATGGAAACCCGTTCAATCGTTCGCGGCGTCCGCCTCTCTGCCGACAAGGGCCGGCTGGTGGCCGACCTGATCCGCGGCAAGAAGGTCGACCAGGCGCTGAACATCCTGACCTTCACCCCCAAGAAGGCCGCCGGCATCATCAAGAAGGCTCTGGAATCGGCAATCGCCAATGCAGAGCACAACGACGGTGCCGACATCGACGAGCTGAAGGTCAAGACGATCTTCGTCGAGCAGGCCGCCACCCTCAAGCGCTTTTCCGCACGGGCCAAGGGCCGCGGCAACCGCATCAGCAAGCCGACGTGTCACATCTTCGTGACCGTGGGCAACTGAGCGCAGAAGGAAAACCATGGGACAGAAAATCCATCCGACCGGTTTCCGCCTGCCGGTGACGCGCAACTGGGCTTCGCGCTGGTACGCGTCGAACAAGAACTTCGCCACGATGCTGGCCGAAGACCTGAAGGTCCGTGACTTCCTGAAGGCACGCCTGAAGAACGCTGCCGTCTCGCGCATCCTGATCGAGCGCCCCGCCAAGAGCGCCCGCGTCACCATTTTCTCGGCACGTCCGGGCGTGGTGATCGGCAAGAAGGGCGAGGACATCGAGAAGCTGAAGGCCGAACTGGCGCGCCGCATGGGCGTGCCGGTGGCCGTCAACATCGAGGAAGTGCGCAAGCCCGAAATCGATGCTCAGCTGATCGCCGACAGCATCACGCAGCAGCTCGAGAAGCGCATCATGTTCCGCCGCGCCATGAAGCGCGCGATGCAGAACGCGATGCGCCTGGGCGCCCAGGGCATCAAGATCATGTCGTCGGGCCGCCTGAACGGCATCGAGATCGCCCGTTGCGAGTGGTACCGCGAAGGCCGCGTGCCCCTTCACACCCTGAAGGCCGACATCGACTACGGCTTCTCCGAAGCCAAGACGACCTACGGCATCATCGGCGTGAAGTGCTGGGTCTACCGCGGTGACCGCCTCGCCAATGGCGAAGTGCCGGTCATCAAGACCGAGGTGCAAGAGGACGACCGCCGTCCGCGTCGCAACACGCGCCCCGGCGCCCCGGCTGGCCGTGGCCGCCCGGGCGGTGGTGGTGGCGATCGTGGCGACCGTGGTGGCGATCGCGCACCCCGTCAAGCGGGTGCGCCGGTCGAAGGCAGCGACAAGCCGGCCGAAGCCACTGGCGCCCCCGCCGGTGGTGCGGACGCGCCGAAGAGCGCCGTCAAGCGTGTGCGCAAGGCCCCCGATGCCGCAGGCTCGGGCGAGGCCAAAGGAGAATAAAACATGATGCAACCCGCTCGTCGGAAATTCCGCAAGGAACAAAAGGGTCGCAACACCGGTGTTGCCACCCGCGGTGCGAACGTGTCGTTCGGCGATTTCGGCCTGAAGGCCACGGAGCGTGGTCGCCTGACCGCGCGCCAGATCGAGGCCGCACGCCGTGCGATCTCGCGCCACATCAAGCGTGGCGGCCGGATCTTCATCCGCATCTTCCCGGACAAGCCGATCTCGCAAAAGCCTGCCGAAGTCCGCATGGGCAACGGCAAGGGCAATCCGGAGTACTACGTGGCTGAAATCCAGCCGGGCAAGGTGCTCTACGAACTTAACGGCGTGCCTGAAGAGCTGGCCCGCGAAGCGTTCAAGCTGGCTTCGGCCAAGCTGCCGCTGAGCACCACCTTCGTGTCGCGCCAGGTGGGCGCTTGACGCTCTACCGGAGAACGACATGAAAGCATCTGAACTCCGCTCCAAGGACGTCGCCGGCCTGGAAAAGGAAGTGGCTGACTTGCTGAAGGCCCACTTCGGCCTGCGCATGCAGAAGGCGACCCAACAACTGACCAACCATTCGACGCTGGGCAAGACGCGCCGCGACATCGCACGCGCCAAGACTGTCCTGGCCGAGAAGAAGAGGGCCGCCAAATGAGCAGCACGCAAACCACGACCGAAGCGCCGCACAAGAACACCCGCACCCTGGTGGGCAAGGTGGTCAGCGACAAGCGCGCCAAGACCATCACCGTGCTGGTCGAGCGCCGCACCAAGCACGAGCTGTACGGCAAGATCGTCGCGAAGTCGAGCAAGTACCACGCCCATGACGAAAAGGGCGAGTACAAGCTGGGCGACGTGGTCGAGATCTCCGAAAGCCGTCCGATTTCCAAGACCAAGTCCTGGGTCGTGACGCGCCTGGTCGAGAAGGCCCGCGAAGTCTGATTTGAGTTGACCTTGGGGGCTCTGCGAAGAGCACCTCCGAAGACGGTCGGAACGCTGGGATACTGGCGTCCGGCCGTTTTTTCATTGGAGGATCACATGCTCAAAGTTGGTGACAAGCTTCCCGCAGGCAGCCTGCAGGAATTCATCGAGGTCGAAGGCAATGGCTGCAGCCTGGGGCCGAACACCTTCGACATCGAGAAAGAGACCGCCGGCAAGAAGATCGCGATCTTCGCGCTGCCGGGCGCCTTCACGCCGACGTGTTCGGCCCAGCACCTGCCGGGCTACGTGAAGAACGTCGATGCGCTGAAGGCCGCCGGCGTCGACGAGATCTGGTGCGTCTCGGTGAACGACGCGTTCGTGATGGGCGCCTGGGGCCGCGACCAGCACACCCAAGGCAAGGTGCGCATGATGGCCGACGGCAGCGGCACCTTCACGCAGGCCACCGGCCTGACGCTGGACCTGGTGAGCCGCGGCATGGGCGTGCGCTCGCAGCGCTACTCGATGCTGGTGGACAACGGCGTCGTGAAGACGCTCAACATCGAGGCGCCGGGCAAGTTCGAGGTCAGCAACGCCGAGACGATGCTGGCGCAAGCCAAGGGTTGAGTCCGTAGCCCGGATGCTCATCCGGGTTTCGTGAATCACAAGTCCCGGATTTCCATCCGGGCTACAACATCCAGCGCTCCGTCGCGCTGTGGACCACCGACGACAGCGGCTCGCCTTCGGCACGCAACCCGCGCAGCCAATGCGCGTCGTTGCCCTGCCGCAGGCTGTCGCGGATCAGGTTGCTGGCGTCCAGCGAACGCAGGTCCAGCGCGTGCTCGTCGACGCGGGCCAGCGTGCGCACGATGTTGTCGCGCAGCTTCTCGCGCTGCTTGGTCTGCGGGTCGACGATCTCGCCGTCGAGCCCGAAGCGGCAGGCCTGGAAGCGGTTGAACGTGTAGACCAGGTAGTCGTCTTCCGACGGCTCGAACGGCCGCTCCTCGCGCAGGTAGCGGCAGATCGCCTGCAGGTAGCAGGCGAGCGCCGCCGCCTTGTCGACGTCGAGCGGCGTGTCGCACACGCGCAGCTCGATGGTGCCGAACTCGGGCTTGGGGCGGATGTCCCAGTAGAAGTCCTTCATCGATTGCACGACCCCGGTGCTGGTCATCTTGTCGAAGTAGTGTCCGAAGTCTTCCCAGGTGGTCACGAACGGCGCGCGGCCGGACAGCGGGAATGCGAACACCGAGTTCAGCCGCGCCGAGTCGAAGCCGGTGTCCACGCCCTGCACGAACGGCGACGAGGCGCTCAGCGCGATGAAGTGCGGCACGTAGCGCGACAGCGCGTGCAGCAGCCACAGCGCGGTGTCGCCGTCTTCGCAGCCGACATGCACGTGCTGGCCGAACACGGTGAACTGCTTGGCCAGGTAGCCGTACAGCTCGCTGATGTAGTGAAAGCGCTCGGTCGGGAAGATCTGCTGGTCGCTCCAGTGCTGGTAGGCATGGGTGCCGCCGCCGGCAATGCCGATGTTGAGCTTGCGCGCGCCCTGCGACAGCTGCGCGCGCAGGTCGTGCAGCTCGGAGACCAGGCCGGCGTGCTCGCGCTGGATCGAGGTGCCGATCTCGATCATGCTGCGCGTGATCTCGGGCTTCACGTCCCAGGCACCGCTGTGCTTGCTGAGCACGCGCAGCAGGTCCTCGGCCTGCGGCGCCAGGTCGAAATCGTGCGTGCTGACGAGCTGCAGCTCGAGTTCGACGCCCAGCGTCAGCGGTTCGGAGGTGGTGAATTCGGCCAGTGCCATGTCAGGGGACCTTCTTGTTCGACAGCGGGGCGCACTCCATGGCCACGTCACGCAGCGCGCGCTCGGCCAGCAGCGGGCCGATGAACTGCAGCAGCGTGGTGGAGATCAGCAGCGCCTGCAGCACGCCGCCATGCGCACCCGGCAATTGGGACGGCCAGCCGAAGGTGTCGGCCGTCAGCAGCACCGCGAGGCTGCTCATCGGTTGCAGCGCCACGGTCAGCGCGCTGGCCTGGCGCCAGCCGAGGCCGCTCGGCCGCGCCAGCGCGGCGATCGCGAGGCCCTTGCCGAGCAGCCGCGCGAGGATGATCACCAGCACCCACGGCCACAGCGTCGCGAAGCCGTCGAGCGTGAACAGCATGCCCAGGCAGATGAAGAGCATCACGCTGAGCGTCGCGCCGGCGGTGCCCAGGTGCGGCTCGACCGTCAGGCCGTGGCCCATGCGCGAGCGCGCCACCATGCCGGCCACCAGCAGGGCGAGCAGCGGCGACAGCTTCCATTGCGCGGCCAGCATCGCCGCGATGATGACCAGCGCGATCTGCAGCACCGGGGCCGTCGTCAGGCCGCGCACCAGCTTCGTCAGCTGCGTCAGCACCCAGCCGGCGGCGACGCCGAGCAGGAACGAGCCGCTGATGACCAGCAGGCCGCTGGTGATGGCCGGCTCGAAGCCCGGCTCCGTCGGCGAGGTGCCGGACGCGGCCAGCACGCCCCAGGCCTTCAGCGCCAGCATCGCGAGCACGCTGTTGATGGCCGACATCATCAGCAGCCGTTCGGTGACCTGGCCGCGCGGGCGCATCTGGTGCACCAGTGCCAGCACGATGACCGGCGAGGTCGACATCGCGACGGCTGCCGCGAGCGCGGCCGAGATCGGCGGCGCGTCGAACGCGACCAGGCCGATGTAGACCGCGAACCCCGACAGCAGGCCCTCCAGCACGCAGGTCAGCGCCAGCCAGGGGTTGTCGATCAGCCAGCGCGGGCGGATGCGGCTGCCGAGCTCGAACACCAGCACGCCGATCGCCAGATCGATCAGCGGCTTGACCGGGTCGAGGTCGGTGCGCTCCAGCAGCCGCAGCGCGAGCGGGCTGGCGAGCGCCCCGGTCAGCATGTGGCCGCACAGCCGCGGCAGGCGGAAGCGCCGGCGCAGCACCTCGCCCAGTACCACCGCAACGACCATCACGAGCGCAAAGCCCAGCACCGGATCGACGCCGCGCAAGCGGTCGAGGGTCCAGGAGGCGGTGGCGGCAGACGGGGCGAACCAGCTTTCCAGCGTGGAGGTCAAGGTCATCGGGCGCAAGAATGAGTGGCAGGGCACTGTCGCCCGGATCGGGGRAACTCGAGGGCCTTGAAGGTAACCGTATCTGACCCCAACTGCAGCCGCTCTGTGGCGCAAAGTGTTGTCGGACAGCGCCTACAAGCTCGCACTCACTTTTTACATCGCAGGATATGGACAAGCAAACACTTTCCTTCCAGGCCGAGGTCAAGCAGATCCTGCACCTCGTCACGCACTCGCTCTATTCCAACAAGGAGATCTTCCTGCGCGAGCTGGTCTCGAACGCGTCGGACGCCTGCGACAAGCTGCGCTTCGAAGCCCTGAACCATGCCGCGTTGTACGAAGACGCGCCGAACCTCGAGGTGCGCATCTCGTTCGACAAGGCCGCGAAGACGCTGACGATCAGCGACAACGGCATCGGGCTGTCGGACGAGGAGGCGGTGGCCAACCTGGGCACCATCGCGAAGAGCGGCACGCGCGAGTTCATGAGCAAGCTCGAAGGCGACCAGAAGAAGGATGCGCAGCTGATCGGCCAGTTCGGCGTCGGCTTCTACAGCGGCTTCATCGTGGCCGACCGCATCACCGTCGAATCGCGCCGCGCCGGCCTGCCGGCCGGGCAGGGCGTGCGCTGGAGCTCCGAAGGCAGCGGCGACTTCGAGGTCGAGACGATCGAACGCGCGCAGCGCGGCACCTCGGTGATCCTGCACTTGCGCGAGGGCGAAGAGGAGTTCCTGAACGCCTGGAAGCTGCGCTCCATCGTCAGCAAGTACTCCGACCACATCTCGCTGCCCATCCTGATGCAGAAGGAGGAGTGGGATGCCGAGAAGCAGGAGCAGGTCGTGCAGGACGAATGGGCGCCGGTCAACAAGGCGGCCGCGCTGTGGACGCGCAGCAAGAGCGACATCACGCCCGAGCAGTACGCCGAGTTCTACAAGCAGATCAGCTACGACACCGAGGCGCCGCTCGCCTTCACGCACAACCGCGTCGAAGGCCGCAGCGAGTACACGCAGCTGCTGTACGTGCCGGCCAAGGCGCCGTTCGACCTGTGGAACCGCGACAAGCGCGGCGGCGTGAAGCTGTACGTCAAGCGCGTCTTCATCATGGACGATGCCGAGGCGCTGATGCCGGTGTACCTGCGCTTCGTGAAGGGCGTGATCGACAGCGCCGACCTGCCGCTGAACGTCTCGCGCGAACTGCTGCAGGAAAGCCGCGACGTGAAGGCGATCCGCGAAGGCTCGACCAAGCGCGTGCTGGGCATGCTGGAATCGCTGGCCGACAACGAGGACGCGGCCGAGCGCGCCAAGTACGCCGCGTTCTGGAAGGATTTCGGCGCGGTGCTGAAGGAAGGCGTCGGCGAGGACCATGCCAACCAGGAGCGGCTGACCAAGCTGCTGCGCTTCGCATCGACGCAGGCCGATGAAGGGGTGTCGTTCGCCGACTACCTGGGCCGCATGAAGGAAGGCCAGGAGGCGATCTACTACATCACCGCCGACAACCTGGTGGCCGCCAGGAGCAGCCCGCAGCTGGAGATCTTCCGCAAGAAGGGCATCGAGGTGCTGCTGCTGGTCGACCGTGTCGACGAGTGGATGCTGAGTCACCTGTACGAAGTCGACGGCAAGCCGCTGCAAAGCGTGGCCAAGGGCTCGGTCGACCTCGGCAAGCTGCAGGACGAGGCCGAGAAGAAGCAGGCCGAAGAGGTGGCGACCGCCTTCAAGCCGGTGCTCGACCGGCTGAAGGAGGCGCTGAAGGACCGCGCGAAGGACGTGCGCGTGACGACGCGCCTGGTCGATTCGCCGGCCTGCCTGGTCGTCGAGGAAGGCGACATCAGCGGCCACCTGGCGCGCATGCTGAAGCAATCGGGGCAGACGGCGCCGAAGACCCACCCGGTGCTCGAGGTGAACGCCGAGCATGCGCTGGTCAAGCGGCTCGAATCGAGTGCGCAGTTCGACGAACTGGCGAACATCCTGTTCGACCAGGCCGTGCTGGCCGAAGGCGGGCAGCTGGAGGATCCTGCGGCCTACGTGCGGCGCGTCACGGCGCTGCTGACGGCCTGAGGCCTGTCAGTACGCGGGGCCGCCCCAGGCGGGCGGCTCCCGCAGCGTCTCGACCTGCTCGCGCAGGCGCACCGTCTGGTCCACCCAGTACACCGGCGCGCCGAACCACGGGAAGGCCACCGGAAAGGCCGGATCGTTCCAGCGCCGCGCCAGCCAGGCGCTGTAGTGGATCATGCGCAGCGTGCGCAGCGCCTCGATCAGGCGCAGCTCGCGCCAGTTGAACTCCATGAAGTCCTCGTAGCCGGTCAGCAGCGCATGCAGCTGGCGGGTCGCGGCGCTGCGCTCGCCGGACAGCAGCATCCACAGGTCCTGCACGGCCGGGCCGGACAGCGCATCGTCGAGGTCGACGAAATGCGGGCCGGCTTCGGTCCACAGCACGTTGCCGGTATGGCAGTCGCCGTGCAGGCGGATCGTGCGGGTTTCGCCCACCGCCTCGAAGCACGCCGCCACCTCGGCCAGCGCCTGCGTCGCGGCCTGCTCCCACGCGGGCCTCGCATCGGGCGGGATGATGTCGGTGGCCAGCAGCCAGTCGCGCGGCGCCTCGCCGTAGGTCTGCGGGCTGAGCGCCAGGCGGTGCGCGAACGGCTTCTTCGCGCCGACGGCATGCATGCGGCCGATGAAGCGGCCGATCCATTCCAGCGTCGCGTCGTCTTCCAGCTCGGGCGCGCGGCCCGAGCGGCGCTCGGTGATCGAGAAGCGATGCGCGTCGTCGGCGGTCTTGAAGTGGCACAGCGTCGAGCGCGTGCCGTTCTGCTCGCTGACCAGCGGCCAGGGGTCGACGATCGGGATCTCGGCGGCGGCCAGTTCGGCCGCGAACGCGTGCTCTTCGAGGATCTGCGCGTCGCTCCAGCGTCCGCGGCGGTAGAACTTCGCGACCACGACGCGCTTGTCCTCCAGGAACACCTGGAACACGCGGTTCTCGTAGGAGTTCAGCTGGATCAGCCGGCCGTCGCCGCGCAGCCCCACCGAATCGAGCGCGTCGAGGACGACTTCCGGCGTCAAGCCGGCGTAGGGGGTTTCGGACGACGAGGGGGATGACATGCCCGCATCGTACGCGGCGGGCGATGTGAGGGCGCTCAGTGGCGCGTGCTCGACGCGTAGTGCGGCGGGTCGACCACGACGCCGGCGACGTCGTCGCCCAGCGTGCTGTCGCCGCCGGGGTTGGTGGTCGCGAAGGCCGGGCCCTGCCGCGGGCTGGTCTTGCCGTTGCGCTCGGCCAGCGGCGAGAACTCGCTGCTGGCGAACGCATCGAGGCGGCTGTCGGGCGAGAAGAACGAATCCTGGAACAGCGTCGAATCGCTCCACAGCGCGGTGCGCTCGGCACGCCGCGTCGCGACCGTCGTCGCCAGCGATTCGCGGCTCTCCTGCAGCGTGTGCGTCGGTGCGGGCTGCGGCGCACGCGACGCGGCACCGCTGTGCGGCACGAGCAGCTGCAGCTCGGCGATCGACGGCAGGTGGTCGGTGGAGCAGCGCAGGTAGCGCACCCGGCAGGCGGCCAGCACCGACTGCTTGATCTGCTGCACGCGGCGCGAACCGCCGCGTTCGACGTCGAGGTCGATGGCGGCCAGCACGCGGCCGTTGGCGCTGCAGACCGCGAAGGTCACGTGGTTGGAGCCGAGCAGGTCGAACCAGTAGCGCACTTCGCTCGGGTCGTTGGGCTGGCAGAAGCGCACCAGCGGCAGCTTCGACAGCACGATGTGATGCGGCAGCGCTTCGCGCAGCAGGCGGTAGATGCGGCGCTCGTCGGTGCTGAACACCGGGCGGGCGGTCAGCGCCCATTCGGTCGGCAGCGGCTTGGGTTGCGGCGGCTTGCGTCCGCGCCACAACAGCACCAGGAGCGCGAGGGCCAGCAGCGCGACGACTGCCAATGCGACGATCCAGGGCAGGGCTTGCATGATCAGAAGACGGACTCGGATGGGGTCCGTCGGACCGGGCCCGACAGGACCCGTCGAGCGACGAACGGAATGCATCCTAGCCGCGGTGCCACTTCCACTGCATCCCTCACATCGGGGCCGTACTGTTGTCAGATTGCACGTTGAAAACGTGATCTTCCACGCTATTCCGAGGCGACGCGGCCCGTACCGCTCACGTGGGCCTTCACTTCCGTGACGGTGTCGAGCAGGCCGCTCATGCGTTGCGCGTGGCGCTTGAGCTGGTAGTTCAGCTCGGCGGCATGCCGTTCGAACAGCTGGCCCACCTGCGACGCGATGCTGTCGGGCGGCAGTTTCAGCCAGGCCGCCGATTCGGAGCCGTCGCGCTCGACGGATGCCCCGGCGCGGCGAGCGATCTTCAGCATCGCGACGTTCTCGCTCAGGGCGTGGATGAAGAGGCGCTCGCAGCCGCGGTTGCGGGCCTGCAGCACGGCACGGTCGAACAGCCGGGCGCCGTAGCCGCGCCCGCGGGCATGGCTGGACACCGACACGCCGAACTCGGCCATCGCCCCATCGGCGGGGCTGGCGGTCGGCGCGTAGGCCAGATGCGCCAGCGCGATCAACTCGAGGCGGCGGTTGAAGATGCCGAACAGCTCGTCGCGGTCGAAATCGAGCCCGTCGACGTAGCGCGCGATCTGTGCGTCCGTGGCCGGATAACCGAATCGCAGGTAGCGGTCACTCTCGTTCAAGGCGAGGAGGTGATTGAGAATCCGTCCGCGATGGCGTTCGGCCATCGAGCGGATCGGCACCCACTGAAAGCGCGCCGCCACCGGCACGCCGCCACGGTCCGCCGCGAGGGGCGAAGTGCGTTCGGGAGTGACGGCAGAGGTGTTCATCGCGAAAACTCAGTACAAACCCTAATGTACCAGTTCGGGTGTCCCAGTCGCAAGGTATGGCTCCTAGGCAGCTGCCAATGGCTTGGGCTACACTAGAAGGCTTTTCCGCACTGGCCCGGGAAGGACCATCTGCCTGAGAGGCTGCCAAACGGTTGACGAGCAGCGCCGATCGCAAAGATGGAGTTTCAAATTCAGGCCGAACCCTGCTGGCCGCATGTCGCGGTCAGCTTATCGAAAGAACCTCATGAAGACCTTCAGCGCCAAGCCGGCCGAAGTGACGCACGAGTGGTTTGTGATTGACGCCACCGACAAGGTGCTCGGACGTGTTGCCAGCGAAGTGGCACTCCGTTTGCGCGGCAAGCACAAGGCCATTTACACGCCTCACGTCGACACCGGTGATTTCATCGTCGTCGTCAACGCAGACAAGCTCCGCGTGACGGGCAACAAGGCCAACGACAAGGTGTACTACCGCCACTCGGGTTTCCCCGGCGGTATCTACGGCACCAAGTTCAAGGACATGCAAGCCAAGCACCCCGGCCGCGCGCTGGAAAAGGCCGTCAAGGGCATGCTGCCCAAGGGCCCGCTCGGTTTCGCGATGGTCAAGAAGCTGAAGGTGTATGCCGGTGACAGCCACCCGCACGCCGCCCAGCAGCCCAAAGTGCTGGTCATCTAAGGAGCGGCAATGATCGGAAATTGGAACTATGGAACCGGCCGCCGCAAGTCGTCGGTGGCACGCGTCTTCATCAAGAAGGGCACCGGCCAGATCCTCGTCAACGGCAAGCCCGTCGACCAGTACTTCGGCCGTCAAACGTCCATCATGGTCGTGCGCCAGCCGCTGGTGCTGACGGCCAACGATGCCGCGTTCGACGTCAAGGTGAACGTGCACGGTGGCGGCGAATCCGGCCAGGCCGGTGCCGTCCGCCACGGCATCACCCGTGCGCTGATCGACTACGACGCCGCGCTGAAGCCGGAACTGAGCCGTGCCGGCTTCGTCACCCGCGATGCGCGTGAAGTCGAACGGAAGAAGGTCGGTCTCCACGGCGCTCGCCGCAGGAAGCAGTTCAGCAAGCGCTGATCCATCCAGACCGAAAAGGGCCGCTCTCACCAGCGGCCCTTTTTGTTTTCCGGCCGGTTGCGCCAGCAAGGTTTGGACACAAGCACGCGACCGGCCACTCCTACAATCCCTAGCTCGATCGGGAGCGCCGGGCTCCGCATCACGAGCCGCGAGTCCTCTTCACTCCTTTCAATGCGCTGGAAACTGCTTCGTCGTCGGATGTCGATCAGCGCCCCGCGCATGATCGTGCGAAGCCACCTGCCGTGGCCGTTGCGCTGGGCAGTCATCGCGCTGGTGTTCGGTTTCTCCGCGGCGCTGGCGCTGTGGGCCTTCGAGTTCGGCAAGGACATCGCCGGGCTCGACCGCGATGCCAAGGCCGAGCTGGCCCAGCTGCGCATCGAGGTCGCCCAGTTGCGTGCCGAGCGCGAAGGCGCGCAGTCGATCGCCAACACCGCCGGCAGCCTGCTGAAGACCGAGAAGGTCGCGCAGGACAAGCTGGCCCAGCAGCTCAAGCAGATCGAGTCCGAGAACATGGCGCTGAAGGCCGACCTCGGCTTCTTCGAGCGCCTGCTGCCGGCCGGCACGGCCGAGGCGCTGACGGTGCGCGCGCTGCAGGCCGAAGCCAAGGCGCCGGGCCAACTTCGTTACCAATTGCTGGTCATGCAGATGGGCAAATCGGCGCCCGAATTCTCCGGCCGCTACGACATCCTGCTGACCGGCCTGCTCGATGGAAAGCCCTGGTCGATGTCGTTGCCGAACGGCGGTTTGCCGCTGGTCGTGAAGCAGTACCTTCGTCTGGAGGGAATGATCGATCACCCGGCGCAGGCCGTGGTAAAAACCGTTCAGGTCAAGGTCACCGACAACCGCGGGGCCGTCCGAGCGACCCAGATGCTCAAGCTCTGAAACCATCCGGGCGCACGAGCCGCAGCAGACGGCATCCTTCACGTTGGAGAAACCATCATGTTCGGCAAGACGAAGCAGCCTCCCATCCGCACGCTGATCGGCGAAGGCACCGTGATCCTGGGCGAACTGCGCTTCGCCGACGGCCTGCGCATCGACGGCGAGGTTCAGGGCGACGTGATCGCCAGCAGCGAGGCCTACAGCATCCTCGTCATCAGCGAGAAAGCCAAGGTCATCGGCAAGGTCAAGGCCGGCCACGTGATCATCAACGGCACCGTGATCGGCCCGGTCCTGTCAGACCAGTTGCTCGAGCTGCAGCCCAAGGCCAGCATCGTCGGCGACGTGCGCTACGAATCGCTCGAGATGCACCAGGGCGCCCGCATCGACGGTGAGCTCCACCCGTTGAAAGCCGACGAAAAGGCGCCACTTAAGCTGGCAACGGCCAATGCCAATCCCACAACCGCACAAGCGGCCTGAGGCCGGCGGATAATCGGGTCTGTTCGCCGTTGAAGGCGTCCTACAAGGAATTCCCATGAGCGCAGTGGCAAACGACATCCAGAGCCTTGATTCCAGCGTGCCGCCGGTGCCGCTGGTCTTCACCGACAGCGCTGCCAGCAAGGTCAAGGAGCTGGTCGACGAAGAAGGCAACCCCGAGCTGAAGCTGCGGGTCTTCGTGCAGGGCGGCGGCTGCTCCGGCTTCCAGTACGGGTTCACGTTCGATGAAATCATCAACGAGGACGACACGCAGATGAGCAAGAACGGCGTCACGCTGCTGATCGACGCGATGAGCCTGCAGTACCTGGCCGGCGCCGAGATCGACTACAAGGACGACCTCGAAGGCGCCCAGTTCGTGATCAAGAACCCGAACGCGACGACGACCTGCGGTTGCGGGTCGAGCTTCTCGGTCTGAACCTTCACGCCGCGCAACACGGCCGCCTTCGGGCGGCTTTGTCGTTTCAGGCCGGGTAGAGCGCGCCCAGCACGCGCGGCCCCAGCGCCCCGGTCACCGACACCAGGTTGCCCGGCTCGCGCCGCACGTGCATGCGGGCCAGCCACGCGAATGCGGCCGCCTCGACCTCGCTGGCGGGCAGCCCGCGCTCATCGCTGCGGATCACGCGCCGCCCCGGCAGGGCGGCGGCCAGGCGGCGCAGCAGCTCGTCGTTGAAGGCGCCGCCACCGCAGACCAGCACCTCTTCGGCGCCGGCGGCCTGTGCCTCGACCGCATCGGCGCAGGTCGAGGCCGTCAGCTCGCACAGCGTGGCCTGCACGTCCTCGGGCCGCAGCGCGTGGCCGATGCGCGCCAGCTGCTCGTCCAGCCATTCCGCGTTGAACAGGTCGCGCCCCGTGCTCTTCGGTGGCGGCAGCGCGAAGTAGGCATCGCCGCGCATCTGCGCCAGCAGGCTCGCCTCGGTGCGACCGGATGCCGCCCAGGCCCCGCCCGCATCGAAGGGCAGGTGCCGGTGGCGCTGGCACCAGTGGTCCATCAGCCCGTTGCCCGGGCCGCAGTCGAAGCCGATGGTCGGCCCGTCGCCGCGGTGCCAGGCCGTCAGGTTGCTGATGCCGCCGATGTTCAGCACCGCTCCGGCGTGCCCGCCGGGGCCGAACACCGCCCGGTGGAAGGCCGGCACCAGCGGTGCGCCCTGTCCGCCGGCGGCGACGTCGCGGCTGCGGAAGTCGGCCACCACGTCGATGCCGCTCAGCTCGGCCAGCAAGGCCGGCGCGTTCACCTGCACGGTGTAGCCGCTGTCGCCGCCCGGCCGGTGGCGCACCGTCTGTCCGTGGGCGCCGATGGCGCGGATGTCGGAGCGCGCGAGCCCGCCCTGCTGCAGCAGGCTGTCGACGATGCCGGCATAGAGGCGCGCCAGCGCCTGCCCGGCCAGCGCGGCGCGGTTCAGCTCGTCATTGCCCGATGTGTTGAGTGACAGGAATTCCTCGCGCAGCCGGGCCGAGAACGGCTGGTGCACATGCCCGACCACCCGCAGGCCGTCGTTGCCGAAGTCGGCGATCACGCCGTCCACGCCGTCCAGCGAGGTGCCGGACATCAAGCCGATGTAGCGTTCCGTCATCGCGCGATGGTAGCCACGCCCCGCTGCCTATTCGGCGTCGTTCGAGTAGGGCCCCAGCGACTCGGCGGCTTTCAGCTGCTCGCGCCAGCCGCGCGTCACGCGGGCCAGGTCGGTCTGGGCCGACGCCGTCAGCACCACGGCCTCGGAGGCCTTGGCCACCACCAGCGGATCCTGCTGCTGGCCCTTCACCTTGAACTCGAAGTGCAGGTGCGGCCCGGTGGYCCAGCCGGTCATGCCGACGTTGGCGATGTGCATGCCCTGCTCGACGTGCTGGCCGCGCTTCACGTCGATGCGGCTCAGGTGCGCGTAGACCGTCTCGCGGTCGTTGCTGTGGCGGATCTTGACGACGTTGCCGTAGCCGTTCTGCCAGCCGGCGAAATCGACCGTGCCGTCGCCGACGCTGCGCACCGAGGTGCCGGTCGGGGCGCCGTAGTCGACGCCCAGGTGGGCGCGCCAGTTCTGCAGGATCGGATGGAAGCGCATCGAGAAGCCCGAGGTCACGCGCGAGAACTCGAGCGGGCTGGCGAGGAACGCGCGGCGCTTGCTCTGGCCGTCGAAGCCGAAGTAGCCGCCCTTGCCGGCCGGGTCCTTGAACCACACGGCCGAGTAGCTGCGGCCGTTGTTGACGAACTCGGCGGCCAGCACGCGGCCGGCGGCCTGGTTCCAGGTGATCACCTCGCCGTCGGCGGTGAGGGCCTCGTAGATGACGCTGAAGGTGTCGCCCTTGCGCAGCTCGCGGTGGAAGTCGATGTCGGTCGAGAACATCTCGGCCATCTGGCTGGCCACCGGATCGGGGATGCGCGATTCGTCGGTCGCGGCGAACAGCGAGCTGCGGATCGTGCCGCTGCCCAGGCGCACCTGGGCGGCCAGCGGCGCCGTTTCCTGCACGGCCTCGAAGCCGCCGCCGTTGACGCGCCGCACGCTCAGCCGCGTGAAATGCGTGGCCAGCTGCGCCGGGTCGGCGGCCGGGAAGCGGGCCACCAGTTCCTCGAGCGCGCCCGACTCGCCGGTGCGCGCCTGCACCATCTTGCCGGCCCGGCCTTCCAGCAGCCGGCGCGCCGTCTTGTCGGCGCGCAGGAACGCGGCGGCCGCGACATCGGTCACGTTCATGCGGCGCAGCAGGCTGTCGGCGGTGTCGGCATTGCGCGTCAGATCGCTGCGGTACAGCGACAGCTCGTGGCTGGCCAGCACTTCAAGCTGCGATCCGACGTCCTCCGGGGTGACGCTTTCCGTCACCACGCGCCGCGGCAGGTCGGCCGCATCGGGCGCCATCGGCGCGATGGCGAAGGCGGTGACGCCGGCCCCCATCAGCAGCGCGACCACGGTCGTGGCCAGCGTGCGCGGATGGCGGGCGATGAAGCGGTGGGTGCGGGAGCCGGCCGTGGCCAGTGCCTGATCGAGAGAATCCAACGAGTTCACTGCTTTGGAAGGACGGTCAAGCCCTGTCTGCAAGCACACCGCCATCGGACGCCGCGCTCTGGTCTGTCTTGCTGCCGGCAGGCGTCCACTAGAATCGCGGACGCTTGCAGGCCCCTGTCGTTCAGCCGGGGCCGGCACTCGGAAGCGGCGCAGTATAGCCACCGATCTTCGCGCCAATATTTCCGGAATAACCCCACATTCCGCCTCGGAAAAGACCATGTCGACCCAGCCCCCGTTTCCGATCTCCGACCGCGTGCGCGAAGCGCTGGCGGTCTCACTGCGGGGCTGTGACGAGCTGTTACCCGAAGGCGAATGGCTGAACAAGCTCGCACGCTCTGAAGCAACCGGCGTGCCACTGCGCATCAAGCTGGGCCTGGACCCGACCGCCCCCGACATCCACATCGGCCACACGGTGGTGCTGAACAAGATGCGCCAGCTGCAGGACCTGGGGCACACGGTGATCTTCCTGATCGGCGACTTCACGTCGATGATCGGCGACCCGTCCGGGCGCAACAGCACGCGCCCGCCGCTGACGCGCGAGCAGATCGAGGCCAACGCGCAGACCTACTACCGGCAGGCCGCGATGGTGCTGGACGAGAGCCGCACCGAGATCCGCTACAACTCCGAATGGAGCGACCCGCTGGGCGCGCGCGGCATGATCCAGCTGGCTTCGCGCTACACCGTGGCGCGCATGATGGAGCGCGACGACTTCACCAAGCGCTTCAAGGCCGGCACGCCGATCAGCGTGCACGAGTTCCTGTACCCGCTGATGCAGGGCTACGACTCGGTCGCGCTGAAGAGCGACCTCGAGCTCGGCGGCACCGACCAGAAGTTCAACCTGCTGGTCGGGCGCGCGCTGCAGAGCGAATACGGCCAGGAGCCGCAGTGCATCCTGACGATGCCGCTGCTCGAGGGGCTGGACGGCGTCGAGAAGATGTCGAAGAGCAAGAACAACTACATCGGCATCACCGACGCGCCGAACGAGATGTTCGCGAAGATCCTGTCGATCAGCGACACGATGATGTGGAAGTACTTCACGCTGCTGAGCTTCCGGCCCGAATCCGAGATCGCGGCGCTGAAGGCCGAGGTCGAGGGCGGGCGCAATCCGAAGGACGCGAAGGTGCTGCTGGCCCGGGAGATCACCACGCGCTTCCACGGCGCGGCGGCGGCCGATGCGGCGCAGGCCGATTTCGACAACCGCGCCAAGGGCGGCATCCCCGACGTCATCGAAGAGCGCACGCTGGCCGGTGCACCGCTGGGCATCACCGCGCTGCTGAAGCAGGCCGGCCTCGCGCCGTCGACCAGCGAGGCCGGGCGGCTGATCGAAGGCGCCGGCGTGCGCGTCGATGGCGACGTGGTCAGCGACAAGGGGCTGAAGCTCGGTGCCGGCACCTACGTCGTGCAGGTCGGCAAGCGCCGCTTCGCGCGCGTGACGCTGGGCTGAGCATGCGCCGGCGCGAGCTGCTGTCCGTGCTGGCCGCTGCCGTGTTCGCGGTGCCGGCCGCGGCCGCGCCGTCCGCGGCCGAACGGGCGCGCATCGAGCGCCTGATCGCCTACGTGGCCGCGCAGAAGGACATCACGTTCGTGCGCAACGGCAGCGTCTACCCGGCGGCCGATGCGGCGAAGTTCCTGCGCGGCAAGTTCGACAAGATGGGCGAGCACGTCAATACCGCGCAGCAGTTCATCGACGAGATCGCGAGCCGCTCCAGCACCAGCGGCCAGCCGTACCAGATCCGCTTCGCCGATGGCCGCAGCGTGCCGGCGGCGCAGTTCCTCGGCGACGAACTCCGGCGCATGGACCGCTGATGGGCGTGCAGACGCTGCTGCGCCTGTCGGTGGTGGCCGCGCTCGCCACCATCGCGCTGAAGACGCTGGCGTGGTGGGTCACCGGCTYGGTCGGGCTGCTGTCCGACGCGATGGAATCGCTGGTCAACCTGGCCTCCGCGCTGTTCGCGCTGGTGATGGTCAACATTGCGCAGCGGCCGGCCGACGAGGACCACCCGTCGGGCCACACCAAGGCCGAGTACTTCTCCAGCGGCTTCGAGGGCCTGATGATCGTCGGCGCCGCCGTCAGCATCGTCTGGGCCGCGGCGCACCGCTTCGCGCAGCCGCAGCCGCTCGAGTCGCTGGGCTGGGGCCTGTCGCTGTCGGTGCTCAGCTCGGCGATCAACGGCCTGCTGGCGTGGCGGATGATGGCCGCGTCGCGCGAGCACCGCTCCATCGTGCTCGAGGCCGATGCGCGCCACCTGATGACCGACGTCTGGACCTCGGTCGGCGTCGTGGCCGGCCTGCTGCTGGTGCAACTGACCGGCTGGCTGTGGCTGGACCCCCTGCTGGCGATCGGCGTCGCGCTGAACATCCTGCGCGAAGGCGGGCACCTGGCGTGGCGCTCGATCGAGGGGCTGATGGACAGCGCGGTCGAACCCGAGATCCGCGCGCAGATCGACCGCACGCTGGCGCAATTCGATCACCACACGATCCGCTTCGACCACGTCGTGACGCGGCGCGCCGGGCAGCGGCGCTTCATCGACATGCACATGCACATGCCGGCCGACTGGACGCTCGGGCGCGCGGCGGCCCTGCGCGCCGACGTCGAGCAGGCGCTGATGAACGACGTGCCGGGGTTGCGCGCCTCGATCCAGCTGCTGCCGACCAATGTCGAGACCCAGGCCACCAACCCGGGGGCGGCGCCATGATCTCGGTCACGCAGCGGGTCGCGCAGGCGCGCGTGGAGGTCGGCGGGCAGGTGGTCGGTGCGATCGACGCCGGCCTGCTGGTGCTGGTGTGCGCCGAGCCGGGCGACACGCCGGCGATCGCCGACAGGCTGGTGGCGAAGCTGCTGAAGCTGCGCATCTTCAGCGACGAGCAGGGCAAGATGAACCGCAGCGTCACCGACATCGGTGGCGGGCTGCTGATCGTCAGCCAGTTCACGCTGGCGGCGGACACCTCAGGCGGGAATCGGCCGAGCTTCACCGCGGCCGCGCCGCCGGCGCTGGGGCGCGAGCTCTACGAGCGGGTGCTGGCGACGGCGAGGGCGCAGCACCCGAACGTCGCCAGCGGCGAGTTCGGGGCCGACATGAAGGTGCACCTGGTCAACGATGGCCCGGTGACCATCCCGATCACCTTGCGCGGTTGAACCAACCCGCAGGGGCATCCGGGCTGCGGATCAATCGGCGTATTGCCCTGCCGCCTTGATGATCGGGCCCCACTTGTTGATTTCCGCCTCGACGAACTTCTTGTGCTCGGCGCCGTTGACGCGCGCATCGGTCACGACGACCGCGCCCAGGCCCTCTTCGCGCTTGATGAAGTCATGGTCCTTCAGCGCAACCTTCAACGCCGCGTTGATCTTGTCGGTCACCGCCTTCGGCGTGCCCTTCGGCGCATACAGCGCGTGCCAGATGCTGACGTTGAAGCCCTTCAGGCCGGACTCGTCCAGCGTCGGCAGCTTCGACAGCGCCGGCGTCGTCAGGCGCTTGGTGCTGGTCACCGCGAAGGCCTTGACCTTGCCGCCCTCGATCTGGCTCGTCGTGTTGGTCGTCTGGTCGCACATCAGGTCGACCTGGCCGCCCAGCAGGTCGGTCATCGCCGGGCCGGTGCCCTTGTACGGCACGGTCGTCATGTCGACCTTCACCGTGCTCATGAACAGCAGGCCGCACAGGTGCGAGGCCGAACCCAGCCCGGCGTTCGCCAGGTTGATCTTGCCCTTGTTGGCGTCCATCCACTTGGTCAGCTCGGCGTAGTTGGTGGCCGGCAGCGCGGGCTTGCCGATTAGCGTCATCGGCACCTCGTTGATCATGCCGAGGTACTCGAAGTCCTCCAGCGTCTTGTACTGCATGTTGCGGTACAGCGCCGGCGAGGTGCTCATGCCGATGTGGTGCAGCAGCAGCGTGTAGCCGTCGTTGTTGGCCTTCGCGACCTTGGTCGCGCCCAGCGTGCCGCCTGCACCGCCGACGTTGTCGATGATGATGGCCTGGCCGCCCAGCGGCTTGCGCAGCGCCTCGGCCAGGTCGCGTGCCACCTTGTCGGTCGGGCCGCCGGCCGAGAAGGGCACCACGATGGTCACCGGCTTCTCGGGGTACTCGGCCAGTGCGGCGGTCGCCGTCAGCAGTGCGGCGCCAGCCAGCAGAAGTTTCTTCATGGTCGTGTTCCTTTCGAGCAAGCGTTTCTGAGAGAGAAGGCTCGAGCTTAAGGACGCGACAAGGCACCGGCATGGCGGAAACTACGTAACCCGGAGGCGCCGCAAGGCCATTGCCCTGCGGGGTTTCCCGAGGGGCTCGCTGCGGGTCAGGCCAGGTGGTCGGCGAGCACGCGTGCGACGTGCAGCGCCTCTCGGCCGGCGCCATCGGCGATCTGGTGCCGGCAGCTGGTGCCGTCGGCCACGATGATCGCGTCCGGCGCCTCGCGCACCGCCGGCAGCAGGCTCAGCTCGGCCATCTGCATCGACACCGCATGGTGGCTCGCCTCGTAGCCGAAGCTGCCGGCCATGCCGCAGCACGAACTCTCGATCAGCGACGGCTTCGCATCCGGGATCAGCTTCAGCACGTCCAGCACCGGCTGGATCGCGCCGAAGGCCTTCTGGTGGCAGTGGCCGTGCACGCGCATCGCCTGCGCCGCCGGTTTGAAGCGCGGCGCGAAGCGGCCGGCCGCCGCCTCGCGGGCCAGGAATTCCTCCAGCAGCAGCGCCTGGTCGGCCAGGACCTTCGCGTCCTCGCCCAGCCCCATCACCAGCATCTCGTCGCGCATCGTCAGCAGGCACGACGGCTCCAGCCCGACGATGGCGATGCCGCGCCGCGCGAACGGCAGCAGTGCGGCGAGCAGCTCGCGCGCCCGCGCCTTGGCCTCGTCCGGCATGCCGGCAGCCAGGTAGGTGCGGCCGCAGCACAGCGCGCGCCCCGGCCGGCTGGCCGCATGCACGCTGTAGCCGGCGGCCTGCAGCACGCGCACCGCGGCAGTCGCGTTCTCGCTCTCGAAGCTGCCGTTGAAGGTGTCGACGAACAGCACCACCGGCTTGTCCGCCTTCAGCACCTCGTCGCGCGTCGCGAGGCCGATGTGCGGCGCCGCGCGGCGGAAGGTGTCGCGGCGGAAGCGCGGCAGGCTGCGCCGGGCCGACAGCCCGAGCCAGCGCTCGGCCAGGCCCTTGGCGCCGGGCAGCGTCTCGCGCAGGTTGAACAGCCACGGCACCGCGCTCGCCAGCCGCGCATAGGCCGGCAGGTGCGCGACCAGCCGGTCCTTCAGCGTGTGGCCGTGCCGCGCCTTGTCGTGCGCGGTGAACTCGAGCTTCATCTTCGCCATGTCGACGCCGGTCGGGCAGTCGCGCTTGCAGCCCTTGCAGCCGACGCACAGGTCGAGCGCGTCGCGCACCGCCTCGCTCGCGAAGCCCTGGTCGCCAAGCTGGTTCGACAGCGCCAGGCGCAGCGTGTTGGCGCGTCCGCGCGTCAGGTGCTGCTCGTCGCGCGTGACGCGGTAGCTCGGGCACATCGTGCCGGCGTCGAACTTGCGGCAGTGCCCGTTGTTGTTGCACATCTCGACGGCCTTGGCGAAGCCGCCGGCCGCATCGCCGCCGGTGCCTGGCGCGGTGGTCGTCTCGGTGGCCGGGTCGTTCTGCACGTCCCAGGCCGACCAGTCGAACACCGGCTTCAGCGCGATCGTCCTGTAGCCGGGCGCGTAGCGGAAGAGCCGCGCATCGTCCATCTTCGGCGGATCGACGATCTTGCCCGGGTTCATCAGGTTGGCCGGGTCGAGATGCTGCTTGATCGCGCGGAAGGCCTGGTTCACCTTCGGCCCGAACTGCCATTCGATCCACTCGCCGCGGCACAGGCCGTCACCATGCTCGCCGCTGTAGGCACCCTTGAACTTGCGCACCAGCGCGCTGGCCTGCTCGGCGATGGCGCGCATCTTGGCCGCGCCGCCTTCGGGTCCGCCAACGCGCATGTCGAGGATGGGCCGCACGTGCAGCGTGCCGACCGACGCATGGGCATACCAGGTGCCGCGGCTGCCGTGCTGGCGGAACACCTGCGTCAGCGCCTCGGTGTACTCGGCCAGGTGCACCAGCGGCACCGCGCAGTCCTCGATGAAGCTGACCGGCTTGCCGTCGCCCTTCAGGCTCATCATGATGTTCAGGCCCGCCTTGCGCACCTCCCACAAGGCCTTCTGCGGCGCCTCGTCGCGCATCTCGACCACGCTGCCCGGCAGCTTCAGTTCGCCCATCAGGTCCACCAGCTGCGCCAGTTGCGCGAGCAGCGCGCCCTTGTCCTCGCCGCTGAACTCGACCAACAGGATCGCATCCGGCGCGCCGATCAGCGCCGCCTCGATGGTCGAGCGGAAGGCCGGGTTGGCGCGCGACAGCTCGATCATCGTGCGGTCGACCAGCTCGACGGCGCTCGGCCCCAGCTTGACGATGTGCTGCGCCGAATCCATCGCGGCGTAGAAGGTCGGGAAGTTGACGACCCCCAGCACCTTGTGGCGCGGCAGCGGGCAGAGCTTCAGCACCAGGCTGCGCGTGAAGGCCAGCGTGCCCTCGGCGCCGATCAGCAGGTGCGCCAGGTTGACGCTGCCGTCGGCGGTGTAGGGCCGCTCGCTCTGCGGATGGAAGATGTCGAGGTTGTAGCCGCCGACGCGGCGCATCACCTTGGGCCACAGCGCGTCGATCTCGTCGCGCTGCTCCAGCGCGAGCCGGCGCACGAAGTCGGCGATCGCGCGCTCCTTGGTGCCCAAGCCGTCCACGGGCCCGAAGCGCACGCTGCTGCCGTCGCTCAGCCAGGCCTCGGCCCCGAGCACGTTGTGCACCATGTTGCCGTAGGCGATGCTGCGCGAGCCGCAGGAGTTGTTGCCGGCCATGCCGCCCAGCGTGGCCTGCGCGCTGGTCGACACGTCGACCGGGTACCACAGGCCGTGCGGCTTCAGGAACGCGTTCAGGTGGTCGAGCACGATGCCCGGCTCGACCGTCACCGTCATCGCGTCCTTGTCGAAATCCAGCACCTGGCGGAAGTGCTTGCTGGTGTCGATGACCAGTGCTGCACCGGTGGTCTGCCCGCACTGCGAGGTGCCGCCGCCGCGCGGCAGCAGCGGGATCTTCATGTCGCGCGCGATGTCGATCGCGCTGGCGATGTCCTGCGCCGAGCGCGGCACGAACACGCCGACCGGCATCGCCTGGTAGATCGACGCATCGGTGGCGTAGCGGCCGCGCGAGGCGATGTCGAACAAGGTCTCGCCTTGCGTGTTCGCGGCGAGCCGCCGCGCCAGGTCGGTGGCTTCCGGCGTGCCGAACCGGCGCAGCGCGAGGCCGGCATCCCGCGCGGTCTGCGGCGACACCAGCGGCGTCATGCCTGCGCCCCCGCGCCGCCCAGCTCGCCATTCGCCATCAGCTCGAGCACGTCGTCGCGCTTGTTCAGCAGGTGGCGCGACAGCAGGTCGCGCAGGCCCGCCGCGTCGCGCGTGGCCAGCAGCCCGATCATCTGCTCGTGCTCGCCCATCGCGCGCGCCCAACGGGCCTCGTCGCCGTTGGAGCGGAAGCGCAGCGCCTGCAGCCGCGCGTTGACGCTGCGGTAGGTCTGCGCCAGCACCGGGTTGCGCGCCGCCGCATTGATGTGGTTGTGGATCACCGCGTTGATGCTGTAGTAGGTGGGCAGGTCGCGCCGCGTGTAGGCGGCCAGCATTTCGTAGTGCAGGGCCCGCACCTCGGCCAGCTCGGCGTCGGTGATGCGCTGCGCGGCGAGTTCGCCCGACAGGCCTTCCAGCCCGGCGATCAGCTCGAAGGTGTCGGCGATGTCCTGCGCCGACAGCTGGCGCGCCACCGCGCCGCGGTTCGGCAGCAATTCCACCAGCCCCTCCGAGGCCAGCATCTTGATCGCCTCGCGCAACGGTGTTCGCGACACCTCCAGCTGCTCGCACAGCGCCCGCTCGTTGAGCTTGCTGCCAGGCTTGATGTGGTTCTCCACGATCAGTTGGCGCAAGCGCGTGAACACCTGCTGGTGCAGGACCTGGCGGGGAATGGAAATGATGTCTGCCATGGCGAGCGATCTACTTTGTATTCATTTTCTGCAGGAGCTTTGTGACGATCATACGGATGAAGCCGCCATTGACAAATGAATTTTGTATGCAAAACTCCGTCCGTCAGGACTTTGTGGAGGGCTCTCCATGATCGCGCTAGACCAGCATCCCAGCGGCCGTCATTTCCTGCAGATCCCCGGGCCGAGCCCGGTGCCGGATCGCATCCTGCGGGCCATGAGCCTGCCGACCATCGACCACCGCGGGCCCGAATTCGGCGGCCTCGGGCTGAAGGTGCTGGCGGGGATGCAGCAGGTGTTCCAGACCCGCCACCCGGTCGTCATCTACCCGGCGTCCGGCACCGGCGCATGGGAGGCGGCGCTCGCCAACGTGCTGAGCCCGGGCGACGCGGTGCTGATGTACGAGACCGGCCACTTCGCGAGCCTGTGGCAGAAGATGGCGCTGCGCCTGGGCCTGAAACCCGAGTTCCTCGCGCTGCCGGGCATCGACCCGCTGACCGAGCTGCCCAACAGCTGGCGCCACGGCGTGCAGGCCGACCTGATCGAGAAGCGGCTGCGCGAGGACGGCAGCCACCAGATCAAGGCCGTGTGCGTGGTGCACAACGAGACGTCGACCGGCGTCACGTCCGACATCGCCGCGGTGCGCCGCGCGATCGATGCGGCCAAGCACCCGGCGCTGTTGCTGGTCGACACCATCTCGGGCCTGGCCAGCGCCGACTACCGGCATGACGAGTGGGGCGTCGACGTCACCGTCAGCGGGTCGCAGAAGGGCCTGATGCTGCCGCCGGGCATCAGCTTCAACGCGGTCTCGCCCAAGGCCATCGAGGCCAGCAAGAAATCGATGCTGCCCAAGGCCTTCTGGGCCTGGGACGAGATCATCGAGATGAACAAGACCGGCTACTGGCCCTACACGCCGAACACCAACCTGCTGTACGGCCTGAGCGAGGCGCTGGACATGCTCCTCGAGCAAGGCTTGCCGACGATCTTCGCGCGGCACCGGCGCTGGGGCGAGGCGGTGCGCAGCGCGGTGCGCGCGTGGGGGCTGCCGATCCAGTGCGCCGATGCGTCGGTGTATTCGCCGGTGCTGACCGGCGTCATCACGCCGGCCGGCGTCGATGCCGACGCGATGCGCAAGCTGATCCACCAGCGCTTCGACCTGTCGCTGGGCACCGGCCTCGGCCGGGTCAAGGGCCGCATGTTCCGCATCGGCCACCTGGGCGACTGCAACGACCTGACGCTGATGGCCGCGCTGTCCGGCGTCGAGATGGGATTGAAGCTGTCGGGTATCGTCACCGCCGGCAGCGGCGTGCAAGCTGCGATGGACTACTTCTCTTCGCACCCGCAAAGTCCGGCGCTGCAAGCCGCAGCCTGACGGCACCGACTTCCGCATTCCCACAACAGTCAGGAGGTTCCGCATGCAACGTCGTTCCCTTCTCCAGGCGGCGGCCGGTACGGTCGCCACGCTGGGCGCACCCAGGTTGTTCGCGCAGGGATTGCCCTCGGGCCCGATCCGCATCATCGTCGGCTTCCCGCCGGGCGGCGGCACCGATGCGTTGGCGCGCGTGCTGGGCCAGAAGCTGGGCGTGATGTGGAACCAGCAGGTCATCGTTGAGAACAAGGCCGGCGTGGCCGGCGTGCTGGCGGCCGACTACGTGGCGCAGCAGCCGAGCGACGGCAGCACGCTGCTGATGGCGCACATCAACAGCCATGCGCTCGCGCCCAGCCTGCAGCCCAAGCTCAACTACAACGTCGAGCGCGACTTCGTGCCCATCATGCTGGTGGGCGTGACGCCCAACCTGCTGATCGCCAACCCGCAGCAGCCGGCGCAGACGGTGAAGGACATCGTCGCGCTGTGCAAGGCCAAGCCGGGCCAGATCAGCTTCGGCTCGGCCGGTTCGGGCTCGGCGCAGCACCTGGCACTGGAGCTGTTCAAGCTGCGCGCCAAGGTCGATGCGCTGCACATCCCGTACAAGGGCAGTGCGCCGGCCATCACCGACCTGATCGGCGGGCAGATCAACTACTGCTTCGAGACCATGACCGCCGCGACGCCGCACGTGAAGGGCGGCAAGGTGCTGGCGATCGCGCAGACGCGGACGAAACGGGCCAAGGGCCACCCGAGCGTGCCGACGATGGCCGAGTCGGGCTTCCCGGATTTCGACGCCACCACCTGGTACGGCCTGGTCGGGCCGGGCAAGCTGCCCAAGGGCCTGGCGCAGAAGATCAACGAGGACGCAAACAAGGTGATGGCGATGCCCGACGTGCAGGAGCGCCTGGACAGCTACGGCGCCGAGGACGGCGGCGGGTCGGCGGACAAGTTCACGGCCTTCATCCACAGCGAGATCGCCAAGTGGGCCAAGGTGGTAAAAGAGGGCAACGTCAAGGCGGATACCTGATTCGGCCAACCGGGATCCGCGCTGTGCAGTCGATGGCAGCCAAGGGGTCCCGGCATGCAACGTCGTCTTCTTCTGCAGGCTGCTTCCGGCAGCGTTGCCGTGGTGGGGGTGCCGCGCGCGTTCGCGCAGGCGATGCCGTCGGGGCCGATCCGCATCGTCGTCGGCTTCCCGCGCGGCGGCGGCACCGATGCGCTGGCGCGGGTGCTGGCCGAGCGGCTCGAGCCGCTGTGGGGCCGGCAGGTCGTCATCGACAACAAGCCCGGCGTGGCCGGCGTGCTGGCGGCCAGCCATGTCGCGCAGCAGCCGGGCGACGGCCGCACGCTGCTGATGGCGCACATCAACAGCCACGCGCTCGCGCCGTTGCTGCAACCGCGCCTGACCTATGACGTCGAACGCGACTTCACCCCCGTCGTGCTGGTCGGCGTCACGCCCAACATGCTGGCCGGCAGCGTGCAGCAGCCGGTGCGCACGCTCGACGACCTGGTGGCGTTGTGCCAGGCCCGGCCGGGCCGGGTCAGTTTCGGTTCGTCGGGGGCCGGTTCGGTGCAGCACCTGTCGCTGGAGATGTTCAAGCTGCGCGCCAGGATCGATCTGCTGCACATCCCGTACAAGGGCAGCGCGCCGGTGCTCGCCGACGTGGTCAACGGGCTGGTCGACTGCTGCCTGGTGTCGATGACGGCGGTGACGCCTTTCGTCAAGAGCGGCAAGCTGGTCGCGATCGCGCAGACGCGCCCGGTGCGCGCCAAGGCCTATCCGGGCGTGCCGACGATGGCGGAGCAGGGCTTCCCGGGCTTCGACGCCAGCGTGTGGTACGGGCTGGTCGGCCCGGCCCGGCTGCCCAGGGGCCTGGTGCAGAAGATCAACGACGACGTCAACCTGGTCCTCGCCATGCCGGGCGTGCAGCGCAGGCTCGACGGCTACGGTGCCGAGGACGGTGGCGGCACGCCCGAGAAGTTCGGCGCGTTCATGCGCGCCGAGCTTGCGAAGTGGACCAGGGTGGTCAAGGACAGCGGCCTGAAACCTTAGTCGAATTTGCGGATGTCCTCGATCACCCGCCCGTCGTTGGGCAGGCTGCCGGGCGCGCACAGCGTCACCTCGCCGCGCAGCTTGGTGACGTCGCGGATCGCGTCACGGATCGCATCAGAGAGGCGCGCCGCCAGTTCCGGCGCCGCGGCGGCCGCCTCCACGTGCAGGGTCATGCGGTCGTTCGCCATCTCGCCGCTGACCACCAGCCGGCCTCGCATGACCTCGGGAAAGCGCCGCAGCACCTCGGCCACCTGGGACGGGTGCACGAACATGCCGCGCACCTTGGCGGTCTGGTCCGCGCGGCCCATCCAGCCCTTGATGCGCGTGTTGGTGCGGCCGGTGGGGCAGCTGCCGGGCAGCACCGCCGACAGGTCGCCGGTGCCGAAGCGGATCAGCGGGTAGTCCGGGTTCAGCGTGGTGACGACCAGCTCGCCGACCTCGCCCGCCGGCACCGGGTCGCCGGTGCCCGGGCGCACGATCTCGACGATGACGCCTTCGTCCAGCACCAGGCCTTCGCGCGCGGCGGTCTCGTAGGCGATCAGCCCGAGGTCGGCCGTCGCATAGCACTGGTAGCCATCGATGCCGTGGCCGCGCAGCCAGTCGCGCAGCGCGGGCGGGAAGGCCTCGCCGCTGACCAGCGCCTTGCGCACCGAGCCGAGCGCGATGCCGCCTTCCAATGCCTTGTCGAGCAGGATCTTCAGGAAGCTGGGCGTGCCGACGTAGCCGTGCGGCTTCAGCTCGCGCATCGCCTGCAGCTGCAGCTCGGTGTTGCCGATGCCGCCGGGGAACACGGTGCAGCCGAGTGCCAGCGCCCCGCCTTCCATCATCGAACCGGCCGGCGTCAGGTGGTAGCTGAAGCTGTTGTGCACCAGCTCGCCGGCGCGAAAGCCCGCCGCATGCAGTGCGCGCGCGGCGCGCCAGTAGTCGGGCGCCGCGCCCTCGGGTTCGTAGATCGGCCCTGGCGACTGGAACACGCGGCGCGCGCCCTGCGGCCGGCGCAGGCCGTTCCAGCCGATCGCCGAGAAGCCGCCGAACACGTCGTGCGCGCGTTCGGCCTGCTGGCGCTCCAGCAACTGGTGCTTGCGCGTGACCGGCAGCGCCGCGAGCGCGGCGCGCGTCGTCACGCTGCGCGCATCGACGTCCTTCAGCAGTGCGCCGAAGGCGGTCGCGTGCGCCTGCGCATGCGCCACCTGGGCCGGCAGCGCGGCCAGCAGCGCGCGCTCGCGCTCGGCGGCATCGCGCGTTTCCAGCGCATCGAAAAAGGCGGCCGTCATTCGTCGTCCGCCCAGCGTGCGAGCCGCTTGCGCAGCTCGTCGGTGAACTTGCGCACGTCGGCGCCGCTCTTCAGCACCTGCGTGTCCCAGTCGGGCGCGCTGAGCGGCCGGCGCGCGAGGCGCGCGGTGATGGCCGCCGCATCGCCGGCCAGCTCGACCACCGGCTTGCCCTTCCACTCGAAGCGCGTGCCGCGCTCGGCCAGCGGCTTCAGGTCGCGCAACTGGCGCTTCAGCGTCACCAGGGCCTCCTCGGCCTTGAAGGGCGGCAGCGCAAAGAAATCGTCGGCCATCGTGTCCTCTCCTGTCAGCTCAACCAGCGCTTGCGGCGCTTGTAGCTCTTCACGTCGCGGAAGCTCTTGCGCGCCACGTCGTCCTTGGCGCCGCCGGTGCCGAGGTAGAACTCCTTGACGTCCTCGTTCTGCGCCAGCGCGCCGGCGGCCCCGTCCATCACCACGCGCCCGTTCTCGAGGATGTAGCCATGGTCGGCATAGCGCAGCGCCATCGCGGTGTTCTGCTCGGCGAGCAGGAAGGTCACGCGCTCGCGCGCGTTCAGGTCCTTCACGATCTCGAACACCTCCTCGACGATCTGCGGCGCCAGGCCCATCGACGGTTCGTCCAGCAGCACCATCTTCGGGTCGGCCATCAGCGCGCGGCCGATCGCGCACATCTGCTGCTCGCCGCCCGAGGTGTAGGCGGCCTGCGAGCCGCGCCGCGTCTTCAGCCGAGGGAAGTAGCCGTAGACCTTCTCCAACGTCTGCGCCACCGCGGCCTTGCCGTCGCGCCGCGTGTAGGCGCCCGTCATCAGGTTCTCCTCGATCGTCAGGTGCGCGAAGCAGTGCCGGCCTTCCATCACCTGCACCACGCCGCGGTTCACCATCTCGGCGGTGGACAGCGCCTCGATGCGCTCGCCGCGCAGCGCGATGCTGCCCTTGGTGACCGCGCCGCGCTCGCCCGCCAGCAGGTTGCTGACGGCGCGCAGCGTGGTGGTCTTGCCGGCGCCGTTGCCGCCCAGCAGCGCGACGATGCCGCCCTCGGGCACCTGCAGCGAGACCCCTTTCAACACCAGGATCACGTGGTGGTAGATCACCTCGATCCCGTTGACGTCGAGCAAGACCGGTGCACTCATCGCCGCCTCACGACTGGCAGTCTTCCGGCGTGCGGCGCGTCAGCTTCTTGTCGCTCGCGTACTTGTCCGCCGCCGCCTTGACCATCGGCTTGATGATCTGCTCGTCGGCCTGGTACCAGTCGGACGAGAAGTTCCACTTGCTGCCGTCCCAGGTGTGCACGCGCGTCCAGGTGGTGCCCATGTGGTCCAGGCACGAGGTGCTGACCGGCCGCATCACGCCGGCAAAGCCCAGCGCGTCGAGCTTCTTCTGGTCCAGCGACAGGTTCTCCAGGCCCCAGCGCACCTGCTCGCCGGTCATCACCTTGCCGCGGCCGTAGCGTTCCTGGGCGCGCCGCACCGCCTCGACGCCGAGCATCTGGATGATCAGCCCGCGCGTGTACAGCACCGAACCGACCTCGTCCTTCGGGCCCGAGCCCTGGCCCTTGTCGTGCACGTACTTCAGGATGTCCTGGATCACCTTGGGTTGCTGGCCCGAGGTGTTCAGCGCCAGCGCGTTGTAGCCCTTGGCCGCGTCGCCGACGTCCTTCACGTCGGGCTCGGCGCCGGCCCACCAGACGCCGTACATCTTCTCGCGCGGGTAGCCGGTGGCAATGGCCTCCTTCAGCGCGGTCGAGTTCATCACGCCCCAGCCCCACAGCAGCACGTAGTCGGGGCGCTGCTGGCGCACCTGCAGCCAGGCCGATTTCTGCTCGACGCCGGGGGCGGTGACGGGGATCTTGCTCAGCTCGAAGCCGTGCGTCTTCGCGCGTTCTTCGAGCAGCGGGATCGGCTCCTTGCCGAACGGCGAGTCGTGGTAGACGAGGGCGATCTTCTTGCCCTTGAGCTTGTCGAGCCCGCCTTCCTTCTTGCCGATGTGCTGGATCAGGATGTCGGCGGCCGTCCAGTACGAGCCCATCAGCGGGAAGTTCCACTTGAACACGCCCCCGTCCTGCGACGCGGCCAGGCCGTAGCCCAGCGTGATCAGCGGGATCTTGTCGTTGGGCACCTTGTCGGTCAGCGCGAAGGTGATGCCGGTGGCCTGCGGGTCGATCAGCGCGGCGCCGGCGCGGCCCTTCAGCCGCTCGTAGCATTCGACGCCGCGGTCGGTCGCGTAGCCGGTCTCGCATTCCTCGAACGTCAGCTTGACGCCGTTGATGCCGCCGTCGCGCGCGTTGATCATCTTGATGTAGTCCTGCTTGCCGTTGGCCCACGGCGTGCCGTTGGGCGCGTAGGCCCCGGTGCGGTAGACGAGCAGCGGGAAGAACTGCTCCTTGGCCTGCGCCAGCGCCGCGGGCGCGGCGAGCAGGCCGCTCCAACCCACCGCGGCGATCGCGGCAACCTGTGCGAACGACTTGAACTTCATGTCTGTCTCCGTTGGTGGTCTTTGAGGGCGTGGTCAGTGAGGGAAGGGCCACAGCCGCAGCTTCTCGCGCGCGGTGGACCACAGCCGCGCGAGCCCGTGCGGCTCGACGATCAGGAAGAACACGATCAGCGCGCCGAAGATCATCGATTCGAGGTGCGACGCGAGCGCGGTGGACAGCGGGATGCCGAACCACATCGGCACCTGGTTCAGCAGCAGCGGCAGCAGGATGATGAAGGCAGCGCCGATGAAGCTGCCGCTGATCGAGCCGAGCCCGCCGATGATCACCATGAACAGCAGCTGGAACGAGCGGTCGATGTTGAAGGCCGCCGGCTCCCAGGCGCCGAGGTGGACGAAGCCCCACAGCGCGCCGGCCACACCGACGATGAACGAGCTGACCGCGAAGGCGGTGAGCTTGGCGTACATCGGGCGGATGCCGATCACCGCGGCGGCGACGTCCATGTCGCGCATCGCCATCCATTCGCGGCCGATGCTCGAACGCACCAGGTTCTTCGCCAGCAGCGCGAACACGCAGACGAAGCCCAGGCACAGCAGGTAGCGCGACACCGGCGACTCGACCGGCAGGCCCATCACGTTCAGCCCGGAGACGCTGACCGAGCCGGACGACGAGTTGTTGGTGAACCACGAGATGCGCAGGAAGGCCCAGTCGGTGAAGAACTGCGCGGCCAGCGTCGCGACCGCCAGGTACAGGCCCTTGATGCGCAGCGACGGGATGCCGAACAGCACGCCCACCGCAGTCGCGCACAGGCCGCCGAGCAAGAGCGACGCGATCAGCGGCATGCCGGGGATGCGCACCTGGAAGTTGTAGGCCGCGTAGGCGCCCACCGCCATGAAGGCGCCGGTGCCGAGCGAGATCTGGCCGCAGTAGCCGACCAGGATGTTCAGGCCCAGCGCAGCCAGCGACAGGATCAGGAACGGGATCAGGATGGCGCGGAACAGGTACTCGGGCGCCGCGAGCGGCAGCACGATGAAGGCGATGGCCAGCAGGCCCAGCATCGCGACGCGGTCCTGCAGGACCGGGAAGATCTGCTGGTCGGCGCGGTAGCTGGTCTTGAACTGGCCGTTCTCTCTGTACAGCATGGTGTCAGACCCGGTCGATGATCTTCTCGCCGAAGAGGCCTTGCGGCCGCACCAGCAGGAACACGAGCGCCAGCACGTAGGCGAACCAGATCTCGATGCCGCCGCCGAGCATCGGCCCGAGGTAGATCTCGGACAGCTTCTCGCCGACGCCGATGATCAGCCCGCCGAGGATCGCGCCGGGGATCGAGGTGAGCCCGCCGAGGATCACCACCGGCAGCGCCTTCAGCGCCACCAGCGACAGCGAGAACTGCACGCCCAGCTTGCTGCCCCAGATGATCCCGGCCACCAGCGCGACGATGCCGGCCACCGACCACACGATGACCCAGATGCGGTCGAGCGGGATGCCGATCGACTGTGCCGCCTGGTGGTCGTCGGCCACCGCCCGCAGCGCGCGGCCGGTGGAGGTCTTCTGGAAGAACAGCGCCAGCAGCGCGACCAGCGTCGCGGCGACGACGGCGGCCACCAGGTCCTCCTGGCTGATCAGAACCCCGCCCTCGAAGCTGCCCTGCAGCACCAGCAGCGGCTCCTTCGGCATGCCGACGTCGATCTTGTAGATGTCGTTGCCGAACAGCGTCTGGCCCAGGCCGTCGAGGAAGTAGGCGATGCCCAGCGTGGCCATCAGCAGCGTGATGCCTTCCTGGTTGACCAGGCGCGACAGGCACAGCCGCTCGATCAGCCACGCCACCACCACCATCACCGCCGCCGCGGCGACGAAGGCCAGCACGTTGGCCAGCAGCTTGCTGTCGAAGTGGAACCACAGCGGGAACCATTCCGAGAAGCGCGCCATCGCGAGCGCCGCGAACAGCACCATCGCGCCCTGCGCGAAGTTGAAGACGCCCGAGGCCTTGTAGATCAGCACGAAGCCGAGCGCGATCAGCGAATACAGCATGCCCGCCATCAGGCCGCCGAACAGGGTTTCGAGGAAGAAGCCCATCAGTGCTGCACTCCGAGGTAGGCGCGGATCACGTCGGGGTTGTCGCGCACCTCGCCGGGCGTGCCGTCGCCGATCTTCTTGCCGTAGTCGAGCACGACGACCCGGTCGCTGATGTCCATCACCACCCCCATGTCGTGCTCGATCAGCACGATGGTCGTGCCGAACTCGTCGTTGACGTCCAGGATGAAGCGGCTCATGTCCTGCTTCTCCTCGACGTTCATGCCGGCCATCGGCTCGTCCAGCAGCAGCACCTGCGGCTCCATCGCGAGTGCGCGGCCCAGGTCGACGCGCTTCTGCAGGCCGTACGGCATCTTGCCGACCGGCGTCTTGCGCCAGGGCTGGATCTCCAGGAAATCGATGATGCGTTCGACCACGCGGCGGTGCTCGATCTCCTCGCGCTCGGCCGGGCCGATGCGCAGCGCCTGCAGCAGCAGGTTGCTCTTCATGCGCAGGTTGCGGCCGGTCATGATGTTGTCGAGCACGCTCATGCCCTTGAACAGCGCCAGGTTCTGGAAGGTGCGCGCCACGCCCATCTCGGCCACCTGGCGCGAGTTCATGTGGCGGAAGGTGCGCCCGCGCAGCGAGATCGAGCCCTGCTGCGGCTGGTAGACGCCGTTGATGCAGTTCAGCATCGAGCTCTTGCCGGCCCCGTTGGGGCCGATGATGGCGCGGATCTCGTGCTCGCGCAGGTCGAAGCTGATGTCGGTCAGCGCCTTCACGCCGCCGAACGACAGGCTGATGTTCTTCACGTCGAGGATGACGTCGCCGATTTCCCTGCTCATGCGGCGCTCCGCACCGGCGAGAAGGTCCTGGCATCGGCGATGCGCAGGTCGGCCGAGACGACGCCGCTGCGTCCGTCCTCGAACTTGACGGCGGTCTCGATGAACTGCGACGCGCGGCCGTCGTACAGCGCGTCCACCAGCACCTGGTAGCGCTCGCCGATGAAGCCGCGCCGCACCTTGCGCGTGCGCGTCAGCTCGCCGTCGTCGGCATCGAGCTCCTTGTGCAGCACCAGGAAGCGCGTGACCTGGCTGCCGGCCAGCTTGTCGTCGGCGGCGAGGTCGGCGTTGACCTTCTCGACGCAGTCTCGCACCAGTTCGTACACCTCGGGCTTCTGCGCCAGGTCGGCGTAGCCGGCATACGGCAGGTTGCGCCGCTCGGCCCAGTTGCCCACCGCTTCCATGTCGATGTTGACGAAGGCGCAGACCTTCTCGCGCCGGTCGCCGAAGGCCACGGCCTCCTTGATGTACGGAAAGAACTTCAGCTTGTTCTCGACGTACTTGGGCGCGAACATCGCGCCGTCGTTGGCGCCGCCCATCAGCCGGCCGACGTCCTTCGCGCGGTCGATGATCTTCAGGTGGCCCTGCGCGTCCAGGAAGCCGGCGTCGCCGGTGCGGTACCAGCCGTCGGTCGACAGCACCTCGGCGGTGGCGGCCGCATTCTTGAAATAGCACTTGAGCAGGCCGGCCGAGCGCACCTGCACCTCGCCGTCGTGGCCGACGCGGATCTCGACGCCGTCGATCGGGATGCCCACGGTGTCGGAGCGCGCCTGGTGGTCGGGTTGCAGGCAGACGAACACGGCGGTCTCGGTGGAGCCGTACAACTGCTTCAGGTTGATGCCGATGGAGCGGTAGAAGCTGAACAGGTCGGGCCCGATCGCCTCGCCGGCGGTGTAGGCAACGCGCACGCGCGAGAAGCCGAGCGTGTTGCGCAGCGGGCCGTAGACCAGCAGGTTGCCGAGTGCCCAGGCGATGCGGTCGGCCAGGCCGAGCCGCTGGCCGTCCATGCGCGCCGGGCCGACGCGGCGCGCCAGCGCCATGCAGCGCTGGAACAGCCAGCGCTTGGGCGCGCTCGCGTCTTCCATGCGGATCATCACGCTGGTCAGCAGCGCCTCGAAGACGCGCGGCGGCGCGAAGTAGTAGGTGGGACCGACCTCCTTCAGGTCGATGCTGACGGTGGCCGGCGACTCGGGGCAGTTCACGACGTAGCCGCAGGCCAGCCACTGCGCGTACGAGAACACGTTCTGCCCGATCCAGGCCGGCGGCAGGTAGGCCAGCACCTCTTCGGCATGCGTCAGCTTGTCGAAGCGGGCGCCGGCGCGGGCGCGATCGATCAGGCTCGCATGCGTGTGCACGACGCCCTTCGGGTGGCCGGTGGTGCCGGAGGTGAAGAACATCGCGGCGACATCGTCGGGCCGGTTGTGCTGCACCTGGGTGTCGACATGGGTCGGGTGGCTGCCGTTGAAGAGACGGCCGGCTTCGACCAGCGCATCCAGTGGCGCGAGGCCGGGTTCGCTGTAGTGGCGCAGGCCGCGCGGGTCATCGAACCAGATGTGCTGCAGCCCCGGGCATTGCGCGCGGATCTCCAGCAGCTTGTCGACCTGCTCCTGGTCTTCGACCACCGCGAAGGCGACCGAGGCGTTGGTGATGGGGAACACGAACTCGGCGGCGACGGCATCCTGGTACAGCGGCACCGGGATCGCGCCCAGCGACTGCGCCGCCAGCATCGAGGCATAGAGCCGCGGCCGGTTCTCGCCGACGACGATGACGTGCTGGCCGCGCTGCAGCCCGGCCTGCGCCAGGCCGCCGGCGAGCTCGCGCACCAGCGTGGCCAGCTGCGACCAGCTCAGCGTCTGCCAGATGCCGAACTCCTTTTCGCGCAAGGCCGGGGCGTCCGGCCGCTGCGCGGCGTGGTCCAGCATCAGGCGGGGAAACGTCGTCTGCACCGCCTGTCTCCTTGTTGTTGCGACCGACTGTACGAACAAGTTTGACGTCAGGTTGTCGTTCTGACGACAATCCTAGGGACACCCCCCTTCGGTCTAACCCGCAATGCCTGTTTCGGGACTCGTGCCGGCGCTGACCGGCGATCCGCCTGCGGCACCGCTGCGCACGCGTGCGCGGGCGGCGACCGACGACGAGTTGCGCGACATTCCGTGGCTGCAGCCCTTGCAGGCCGAAGAGCGCGAGCGCGCGGTGGGCGACCTGAAGGTGGTGCAGGTGGATGCGGGCGAACTGCTGTGCCGCGTCGGCCGGCCGGCGACCTTCTGGTTCGGCGTGATCGACGGGCTGCTGAAGATGAGCAACGATTCGGCGCTGGGCATGCCGATCACCTTCACCGGCGTGCCGCCGGGCGGCTGGTTCGGCGAGGGCACGGTGCTCAAGCGCGAGGTCTACCGCTACAACATCCAGGCGCTGCGCAAGAGCGTGGTGGCGGGCATCTCGGTCGAGACCTTCCACTGGCTGGTGGACCGCAGCATTCCGTTCAACCGCTTCGTGATGCAGCAGCTGAACGAGCGGTTGGGGCAGTTCATCGGGGCGCGCGAGATCGACCGCTTGAACGATCCGGATGCGCGGGTGGCGCGCAGCCTGGCCTCCTTGTTCCATCCGGTGCTGTACCCGGGGGTCGGGACCTTGCTGCGGATCACGCAGCAGGAGTTGGGGTACCTCGTCGGGCTGTCGCGGCAGCGGGTGAACGAGGCGCTGCATGCGTTGCAGGCCGAGGGGCTCATCCGCATCGAGTACGGTGGACTGCGGGTGCTTGATCTGGAAGGCTTGCGTCGGCGGTTGCAACGGTCCGCCGATCCCGGATTGGCATCCGGGTGACATGGCGACTCCTCGCCCGGTGGGTACACCGGTCGGTCCCCCGAGGGGACGCGGGCCGGCTTGGGGCGGCCCGGCGCTCGGCCCGCATGAGAGCCTCGTAGCCCGGATGCCAATCCGGGATCGGCCTGCGCAGGCCTACTCCTCCAACTCGGCCCGCGCCATCTCCACGTCGAGCCGCTCCATCGCATCCGCCGGATTGCAGGCCGCCGCGTCCGCGTAGAGCTTCTCGGCCTCCTTCATCTTCTTGTCGCCTTCGAGCATCACCAGCCCGTTCGCGTACTCCACCATCGCGATCGCCGAATCCGGGTTCAGCTTCAGCGCGGCCTTGAACATGGTCAAGCCAGCATCCTTGCTCGCCCCCTGGGTGCGGCCCAGCAAGGATCCGACCTTGTCGATCACCTCGGCATGGAAGGTGCCCAGCCCGATGTGCGCATCCGCATGCCTGGGCTGCAGCTGGATCGCCGTCTCCAGCGCCCCCTTGACCTTGCTGCCCAGCCCCTGCGCCAGCGCCTTGGCGACGCTGATGCCCTGGCTGTAGCGGCCCAGCGCATAGGCCATCAGGTACCAGGCGTTGGCGTTCTTCGGGTCCTCGCCGGCCTGCGCCTCGGCGCGCTCGGCCACCTCCAGGAACAGCGCGAGCTTGGTCTTCTCGTTCTTCTCCAGGTAGTTGGCGTAGATCGCCTGCGCCTTGTTGGCCACCGTGACGCCGGCGCCGCCGGCCTTCAGGCCGGCCTCGGCCGCCTTCTGGAATTCGCCCGCGTGGTACAGCCCCCACGCGGCCAGCACCTTGTCGTCCTTCGGCAGCGGCTCGGCATCGCCGGCGTGCAGCCGCGCCCACTTCTTCTTCAGCGCGGCGGCGTCGAAGCTGTACTCCGCGGCGTCGTACGGGAAGGCGGTCCACTTGGCCATCTCTGTCTCCTTCGATTCATCGCTTCTGGTAATTGCCGACCAGCTTGAGCAGGTGCTCGCGCGCGCCGGCATCGAGGTAAGGCATCAGCAAGCTCAGCACATGGGCCGCACCGCGCAGCAGCGCGGCACCGGCACTCTCGGGCTCGAGCGCGCGGCGCGGGTCGCGCACGTACTCGTAGCTCAGCCAGTAGGTCAGCACCACCACCATCGCGGTGGCCACCGGCTCGGCCTCGCGGCTGTCGATGCGCATGCTGCTGCCGCGCGACAGCCCGTCCAGCACCGCCCGCACCGCCGACGATTTGTTCTCCAGCACCTTCTGGAACTGCGTCTCCAGCCGCCGGTTCTTCGACAGCAGGTCGTTCAGGTCGCGGTACAGGAAGCGGTGCTGCCAGATCAGCTCGAACAGCATGTGGAAGAACAGCCAGGCGTCCTCGACGTTGCGCACGTCGTCGGCCGCGCGCAGCAGCTCGCCGAGCGCCTGCTCGTAGCGGCCGAACAGCGCATTGATCAGCTCGTCCTTCGCCGGGTAGTGGTAATACAGGTTCCCCGGGCTGATCTTCATCTCGGCCGAGATCAGCGTGGTCGACACGTTGGGCTCGCCGAAGCGGTTGAACAGGTCGAGCGTGACCTCGAGGATGCGCTCGGCGGTGCGGCGCGGCTTCTTCGGGTCTTTCGAGGCGGTGGCCATCGTTGTCGTTCTGGCTTGTCTTTTCTGGCGACGGGCGGGTCCCTGCGCGGGCAATCTAGCACCAAGTCCGCAGCGACCCGGCCGGTATTTGCCCGCGCCAGCGCGATCCGGGCGCGCTGCCTACAATCGCGGCCTCCTCCCGGGTCAACATGGCAGCCATCTCGTTCCAGCAGGTCAGCAAGACCTATCTCAGCGCGCACAGCGAAGTGCGTGCCCTGTCCGAGGTCAGCATGGACATCGAGCCGGGCGAGTTCTTCGGCCTGCTCGGCCCCAACGGCGCCGGCAAGACCACGCTGATCAGCATCCTGGCCGGCCTGTCGCGCGCCACCGGCGGCCGCGTCACGGTGCTCGGCCACGACGTCGTCACCGACTACGCGGCAGCGCGCCGCAGCCTGGGCATCGTGCCGCAGGAACTGGTCTTCGACCCGTTCTTCACGGTGCGCGAGGCGCTGGTGATCCAGAGCGGCTACTTCGGCGTGCGCGGCAACGATGCCTGGATCGACGAGCTGCTGCACCACCTGGGCCTGGCCGACAAGGCCAACGCCAACATGCGCCAGCTGTCGGGCGGCATGAAGCGCCGCGTGCTGGTCGCGCAGGCGCTGGTGCACCGCCCGCCGGTGATCGTGCTCGACGAGCCGACCGCCGGCGTCGACGTCGAGCTGCGCCAGACGCTGTGGCACTTCGTCGCACGGCTGAACAAGGAAGGCCACACCGTGCTGCTGACCACCCACTACCTCGAAGAGGCCGAGGCGCTGTGCAACCGCATCGCGATGCTGAAGCAGGGCCGCGTGGTCGCGCTCGACCGCACGTCGGCGTTGCTGGCCGGCACCGCCAGCACGATGCTGCGCTTCAAGATGGACGCGCCGTTGCCGCCCGAGCTGGCGGCGCAGTCGCGCGTGACCGGGCGCATCGTGCAGATCAAGGCACACGACGCGCACGAGGTCGAGGCGGTGCTGGGCATCCTGCGTGCGGCCGGCTGCCAGCCGGAAGACCTGGAGATCGGCCGGGCCGACCTGGAAGACGTGTTCCTCGACATCATGAACGGGCCGGAGGTGAAGGTATGAGCGCCGCGCCGGGCCTGCTGTCGGGCACGCGCACGCTGCTCTACAAGGAAGTGCTGCGCTTCTGGAAGGTCAGCTTCCAGACGGTGGCCGCGCCGGTGCTGACGGCCGTGCTGTACCTGCTGATCTTCGGCCATGCGCTGGAGGACCACGTCAAGGTCTACGGCACCGTCAGCTACACCGCCTTCCTGATCCCCGGGCTGGTGATGATGAGCGTGCTGCAGAACGCCTTCGCCAACAGCAGCTCGTCGCTGATCCAGAGCAAGATCACCGGCAACCTGGTGTTCCTGCTGGTCACGCCGCTCAGCCACTGGGCCTGGTTCCTGGCCTACGTCGGCGCGGCCATCGTGCGCGGCCTGGTGGTCGGGCTGGGCGTGCTGCTGGTGACGCTGTGGTTCGCGCCGCTGACGGTGGTGCAGCCGCTGTGGATCCTGGCCTTCGCGGTCGCCGGGGCGGCGATGATGGGCGCGCTGGGGCTGGTGGCGGGCCTGTGGGCCGAGAAGTTCGACCAGATCGCCGCGTTCCAGAACTTCATCGTGATGCCGATGACCTTCCTGTCCGGCGTCTTCTACTCGGTGCATTCGCTGCCGCCGCTGTGGCTGAAGGTCAGCCACCTGAACCCGTTCTTCTACATGATCGACGGCTTCCGGCGCGGGTTCTTCGGGGTCAGCGACGTGTCGCCGTGGACCAGCCTGGCGGTGGTGGGCGGGACCCTGGTCGTCGTCTGCGGCCTCTGCCTGCACCTGCTGCGCATCGGCTACAAGATCCGCCACTGACCCGCGGGCCTTTCGGCCTGGGTCATAATCGCGGTCCTTATGGCCGACCCCACCCCCGACGACGTCCAGCGCTACATCGCGCAAGGGCTCGCCTGCGAGCACTTGCAGGTCGAGGGCGACGGCCGCCATTTCTTCGCCACCATCGTTTCGGCGGAGTTCGAGGGTGCCAGCCGCGTCGCGCGCCACCAGCGCGTCTACCAGGCCCTGGGCGATAGAATGCGCGAGCAAATCCACGCGCTGTCGATGAAGACCCTCACGCCCGCCGAGTGGGCCCACGCTGCCGAGCCTGCCTCGGCCCACCACCACCACTGAACCCAGCCGCAGTGTCCGCTGCGGCTGGCGGGCCTGCGGGTGCAGGTCATTCAGCCGTGTCGGGCCTGGGCGACACCCAAGCCATGGACAAACTCCTCATCCGCGGTGGCCGCCAACTGAACGGCGAGGTCACGATTTCCGGCGCCAAGAACGCCGCGCTGCCCGAGTTGTGCGCCGCGCTGCTGACGGCCGAGCCGGTCACGCTGACCAACGTGCCGCGCCTGCAGGACGTCAGCACCACGCTGAAACTGCTGCGCAACATGGGCGTCACCGCCGAGCGCAGCGAGTCGGTGCCCGACACCGTGTCGCTGAACGCCGCCGCCGTCACCTCGCCCGAAGCGCCGTACGACCTGGTCAAGACCATGCGCGCGTCCATCCTGGTGCTGGGCCCGCTGCTGGCGCGCTTCGGCGAGGCCACCGTGTCGCTGCCCGGCGGCTGCGCGATCGGCTCGCGCCCGGTCGACCAGCACATCAAGGGCCTGCAGGCGATGGGCGCCGAGATCGTCGTCGAGCACGGCTACATCATCGCCAAGACCAGGCGCCTGAAGGGCGCCCGCATCACGACCGACATGGTCACCGTCACCGGCACCGAGAACCTGCTGATGGCCGCCACGCTGGCCGACGGCGAGACGGTGCTCGAGAACGCGGCCCAGGAGCCGGAGATCCCCGACCTGGCCGAGATGCTGATCGCGATGGGCGCGAAGATCGAAGGCCACGGCAGCAGCAGGATCCGCATCCAGGGCGTGGATCGCCTGCAGGGGGTGAGCCACCGCATCGTCCCCGACCGCATCGAGACCGGCACCTTCCTGTGCGCGGTGGCCGCGACCGGCGGCGACGTCGTGCTGCGCCGCGCCCGCGCCGGCCACCTCGACGCGGTGATCGACAAGCTGCGCGAGGCCGGTGTCACGATCGAGTCCGGCGATGACTGGATCCGCGTGAAGAACGCGAAGCGCCCGCGCGCGGTGGGCTTTCGCACCAGCGAATACCCCGCCTTCCCGACCGACATGCAGGCCCAGTTCATGGCGCTGAACTGCATCGCCGACGGCTCGGCCAAGGTCACCGAGACGATCTTCGAGAACCGCTTCATGCACGTCAACGAGCTGGTGCGCCTGGGCGCGAAGATCGAGGTCGACGGCCACACCGCGGTGATGAGCGGCGTCGAGCGCCTGTCCGGCGCCACCGTGATGGCGACCGACCTGCGCGCGTCGGCCAGCCTGGTGATCGCCGGGCTGGTGGCCGACGGCGAGACGGTGGTCGACCGCATCTACCACCTGGACCGCGGCTACGACCAGATGGAAGCCAAGCTGCGCGGCATCGGCGCCGACATCGAAAGAGTCAAGTGATGCTGACGCTTGCACTGTCGAAAGGTCGGATCTTCGACGAGACCCTGCCGCTGCTGAAGGCGGCCGGCATCGAGGTGACCGAAGACCCGGAGAAATCGCGCAAGCTGATCCTCGGCACCAACCAGCCCGAGGTGCGCGTGGTGCTGGTGCGCGCGACCGACGTGCCCACCTACGTGCAGTACGGCGGCGCCGACCTGGGCGTGGCCGGCAAGGACATCCTGCTCGAGCACGGCGGCCAGGGCTTGTACCAGCCGCTCGACCTGCGCATCGCGAAGTGCCGCATGAGCGTCGCGGTGCGGGCCGATTTCGACTACGCCGCGGCCGTGAAGCAGGGCTCGCGCATCCGCGTCGCCACCAAGTACGTCGGCGTCGCGCGCGACCACTTCGCCGACAAGGGCGTGCACGTCGACCTGATCAAGCTGTACGGCTCGATGGAGCTGGCGCCGCTGACCGGGCTGGCCGATGCCATCGTCGACCTGGTGTCGACCGGCAGCACGCTGAAGGCCAACCACCTCGTCGAGGTCGAGGAGATCATGCAGATCTCGTCGCGCCTGGTCGTCAACCAGGCGGCGCTGAAGCTCAAGCGCGAGCCGCTGCGCCAGATCATCGACGCATTTTCCCAAGCCATCGAGTCAAGACCATGAGCGTGAAGATCCGCCAGCTCACCACCACCGCGCCCGGCTTCGACGCCGATTTCCAGCGCGTGCTGCATTGGTCGGCCGAGACGGATCATGCGATCGAGGAGCGCGTGGCCGCGATCCTGGCCGACGTGCAGGCGCGCGGCGACGCGGCGCTGCTGGAGTACACCCTGCGTTTCGACGGGCTGGGCGCGCCGTCGGTCGCGGCGCTGGAGATCACGCGCGCCGAGCTGCTCGCCGCGCTGGACGCCATCACGCCGGCGCAGCGCGCGGCCCTCGAAGCGGCGGCGCAGCGCGTGCGCAGCTACCACGAGCGCCAGCTCGACGCCTGCGGCCGCTCGTGGAGCTACCGCGATGCCGACGGCACGCTGCTCGGCCAGAAGGTCACGCCGCTCGACCGCGTCGGCATCTACGTGCCCGGCGGCAAGGCGGCGTATCCGTCCAGCGTGCTGATGAACGCGGTGCCGGCCCAGGTGGCCGGCGTCGGCGAGATCGTGATGGTGGTGCCCACCCCGAAGGGCGAACGCAACGCGATGGTGCTGGCCGCCGCCGCGATCGCCGGCGTCGACCGGGCCTTCACGCTCGGCGGCGCGCAGGCCGTTGCCGCGCTGGCCTACGGCACGGCCACCGTGCCGGCGGTCGACAAGATCACCGGGCCGGGCAACGCCTACGTCGCGAGCGCCAAGCGCCGCGTGTTCGGCAAGGTCGGCATCGACATGATCGCCGGCCCGAGCGAGATCCTGGTGCTGGCCGACGGCAGCACGCCGCCCGACTGGGTCGCGATGGACCTGTTCAGCCAGGCCGAGCACGACGAGCTGGCGCAGAGCATCCTGCTGTGCCCGGACGCCGCCTACATCGCGCGCGTCGCCGAGGCCATCGATCGCCTGCTGCCGGCCATGCCGCGCCGCGACGTGATCCGCGCGTCGCTCGAAGGCCGCGGCGCGCTGATCCACACCCGCAGCATGGAAGAGGCGTGCGAGATCAGCAACCGCATCGCGCCCGAGCACCTGGAGGTCAGCGCGACCGAACCCGGGCGCTGGGAGCCGATGCTGCGCCATGCCGGCGCGATCTTCCTCGGCGCGTTCACCAGCGAGAGCCTGGGCGACTACTGCGCCGGGCCGAACCACGTGCTGCCGACCTCGGGCACTGCGCGCTTCTCGTCGCCGCTGGGTGTCTACGACTTCCAGAAGCGCTCGAGCCTGATCGAGGTCAGCGAGGCCGGTGCCCAGGTGCTGGGGCCGATCGCCGCCGAACTGGCCTATGGCGAGGGCTTGCAGGCGCATGCCCGGGCTGCCGAACTTCGACTGAAAGGAAACCGTCCATGAGCGCCGCGCTGAACGAACGCATGAAACGGGTGATCCGCCAGGACATCCAGTCGATGCACGGCTACGCGGTGCAGCCTTCGGCCGGGCTGGTGAAGCTGGACACGATGGAGAACCCGTTCGCGCTGCCGCCCGCGCTGCGCGAGGCGCTGGGCAGGCGCCTGGCCGACGTGGCCCTCAACCGCTACCCGGCCGAGCGCGGCGACCTGCTGCGCGCCAAGCTCGCCGAGCATGCCGGCATGCCCGCCGACTGCGACATCATGCTGGGCAACGGCTCCGACGAGCTGATCTCGCTGCTGGCGCTCGCCTGCGACGTGCCGGGCAACCGCGTGCTGGCGCCGCTGCCGGGCTTCGTGATGTACGCGATGTCGGCCAAGCTGCAGGGCCTGCCCTTCGTCGGCGTGCCGACCACCGACGACTTCGAGCTCGACCTGCCGGCCATGCTGGCCGCGGTGCGCGAGCACCAGCCGGCGCTGGTCTACCTCGCCTACCCGAACAACCCGACCGCCAACCTGTGGGACGACGCGGCCATCGACGCCATCATCGAGGCCGCGCCCGGCCTGGTGGTGATGGACGAGGCCTACCAGCCGTTCGCCGCGCGCGATTCGATGCAGCGCCTGAAGCGCCACGAGCACGTGCTGCTGATGCGCACGATGAGCAAGTTCGGGCTGGCCGGCGTGCGCATCGGCTACCTGATCGGGCGCAAGCCGCTGATCGCCGAGGTCGACAAGCTGCGCCCGCCGTTCAACATCAGCGTGCTGAACTGCGAAGCGGCGCTGTTCGCACTGGAACACGTCGACGAGTACGCGCGCCAGGCCGCGATCATCCGCAGCGAGCGCGACCGGCTGCTGGCCGCGCTGCGCGAGCTGCCGGGCGTGAAGCCGTTCCCGAGCGAGGCCAACATGATCCTGGCCCGCGTCGCCGATTCGGCCCGCGCCTTCGCCGGCATGCGCGAGCGCGGCGTGCTGGTGAAGAACGTCGCCGGCCTGCACCCGCTGCTGGCCAACTGCCTGCGGCTGACGGTGGGCACGCCGGACGAGAACGCCAAGATGCTGCAAGCCTTGAAGGAAAGCCTGTGATGAGTGCCGTGGAACGCAAGGCGGAGGTCGTCCGCAACACCAACGAGACGCAGATCCGCGTCAGCCTGAACCTCGACGGCACCGGTGCCGCGAAGTTCCAGACCGGCATCGGCTTCTTCGACCACATGCTCGACCAGATCGCCCGCCACGGGCTGATCGACCTCGACATCGACGCCAAGGGCGACCTGCACATCGACGGCCACCACACGGTGGAAGACGTCGGCATCACGCTCGGCCAGGCGATGGCCAAGGCGGTGGGCGACAAGAAGGGCCTGCGGCGCTACGGCCACGCCTACGTGCCGCTGGACGAGGCGCTGTCGCGCGTGGTGATCGACTTCTCGGGCCGGCCGGGGCTGCACATGCGGGTCGACTTCAAGAGCGGCATGATCGGCGCGCTCGATACCCAGCTGGTCTACGAGTTCTTCCAGGGCTTCTCGAACCACGCCGGCGTCACGCTGCACATCGACAACCTGCAGGGCGACAACGCGCACCACCAGTGCGAGACGATCTTCAAGGCCTTTGCGCGCGCGCTGCGCATGGCGCTGGAGATCGATCCGCGCGCGGCGGGGGTGATCCCGTCCACCAAGGGCAGCCTCTAGATGGCACGCACCGTCGCCGTCGTCGACTACGGCATGGGCAACCTGCGCTCGGTGTCGCAGGCGGTGCTGCACGTGGCGCGCGGCGAAGGGGTGGACGTGATCGTCACCTCGAAGCCGGACGAGGTGTATGCCGCCGAGCGCATCGTGCTGCCCGGCCAGGGCGCGATGCCCGACTGCATGCGCGAGCTGCGCGAATCGGGCCTGCAGGAGGCCGTGCTGCATGCCGCGGCGAACAAGCCGCTGATGGGCGTGTGCGTGGGCATGCAGATGCTGCTGTCGCGCAGCGAAGAGGGGCCCACCGAGGGCCTGGGCCTGGTGCCCGGCGAGGTGCGCCGCTTCCAGCTGGCCGGCCAGCTGCAGCCCGACGGCAGCCGCTACAAGGTGCCGCAGATGGGCTGGAACCAGGTGCACCAGGTGCGGGCGCACCCGATCTGGGCGGGCGTGCCCGATGCGGCCTACTACTATTTCGTGCACAGCTTCTACGCACAACCGGCCGATCCGGCGCACAGTGCGGGTGAAACCGATTACGGCGTGCGCTTTACCTGCGCGCTGGCTCGGGATAACATTTTCGCCACGCAGTTCCACCCCGAGAAAAGTGCCGAGCACGGGCTAGCCCTGTACCGCAACTTCCTGCATTGGACTCCTTGAACGCTTTCCAGCGTCATCCTTGCGCTCTTTCGCAGAGTCTTTCTCGGCTTGTTCGCTCACCTCTCTCCACCCCACTGATTCGGCCATGCTGCTGATCCCCGCCATCGACCTGAAAGACGGTCACTGTGTCCGCCTCAAGCAGGGCGACATGAATGACTCCACCATCTTCAGCGAGGACCCGGCCGCGATGGCGCGACGATGGGTCGATGCGGGCGCCAGGCGCCTGCACCTGGTCGACCTGAACGGCGCTTTCGCCGGCAGGCCGGTCAACGAGGCGGCGATCAAGGCCATCCTGGCCGAGGTGGGCGACGACATCCCGGTGCAGCTCGGTGGCGGCATCCGCGACCTCGACACCATCGAGCGCTACCTCGACGACGGCCTGAGCTTCGTGATCATCGGCACCGCCGCGGTCAAGAGCCCCGGTTTCCTGAAGGACGCCTGCAGCGCCTTCGGCGGCCACATCATCGTCGGGCTGGACGCCAAGGACGGCAAGGTCGCCACCGACGGCTGGAGCAAGCTGACCGGCCACGAGGTGGTCGACCTCGCGAAGAAGTTCGAGGACTACGGCGTCGAAGGCGTGATCTACACCGACATCGGCCGCGACGGCATGCTCAACGGCATCAACATCGATGCCACCGTCAAGCTGGCGCAGGCGCTGTCGATTCCGGTGATCGCGTCGGGCGGGCTGTCCGACCTGGCCGACATCGAGCGGCTGTGCGCGATCGAGGAGCAGGGCGTCGAAGGCGTCATCTGCGGCCGCGCCATCTACACCGGCAACCTCGATTTCGCGCAGGCGCAGAAACGTGCCGACGAACTGAACGGCAACTGAGCGGATCCTGATGCTGGCCAAGCGAATCATCCCCTGCCTGGACGTCACGGGCGGGCGCGTCGTCAAGGGCGTCAACTTCGTCGAGTTGCGCGATGCCGGCGACCCGGTCGAGATCGCCGCGCGCTACAACGACCAGGGCGCCGACGAGATCACCTTCCTCGACATCACCGCCACCAGCGACGGGCGCGGCCTGCTGCTGCACATGATCGAGGCGGTGGCCTCGCAGGTCTTCATCCCGCTGACGGTGGGCGGCGGCGTGCGCACGGTGGACGACGTCCGCACGCTGCTGAACGCCGGTGCCGACAAGGTCAGCTTCAACTCCGCCGCGGTGGCCAACCCGCAGGTGATCCGCGACGCGTCGGCGAAATACGGCGCGCAGTGCATCGTGGTGGCGATCGACGCCAAGGCGCGCGAGAACGGCGCCGGCTGGGAGGTCTACACCCATGGCGGGCGCCGCAACACCGGGCTCGACGCGGTCGAGTGGGCGCGCCACATGTCCGAATGCGGCGCCGGCGAGATCCTGCTGACCAGCATGGACCGCGACGGCACGCGCATCGGCTTCAACCTGCCGCTGACGCGCGCCGTCAGCGACGCGGTCGACGTGCCGGTGATCGCCTCGGGCGGGGTCGGCACGCTGGAGCACCTGGCCGAGGGCATCCAGCAGGGTGGTGCCGATGCGGTGCTGGCCGCCAGCATCTTCCACTACGGCCAGCACACCGTCGGCGAGGCCAAGGCGCTGATGGCGGCACGCGGCATCCCGGTGCGGCTGTGAAAGCGGTCGCGAAAGGCGGCAAGGCCGCGCCGCCGCGCGAAGTGCGCGTGATCGGCGGCGTCTGGAAGCGCAGCAAGCTGCCGGTGGCCGATGCCCCGGGGCTGCGCCCGACGCCCGACCGCGTGCGCGAGACCCTGTTCAACTGGCTGGGCCAGTCGCTGGACGGCTGGCGCTGCCTGGACGCCTTCGCCGGCAGCGGCGCGCTGGGCTTCGAGGCCGCGTCGCGCGGCGCGACCGAGGTGACGCTGCTGGAGCGCGATACCCGGCTGGCGCGCGGGCTGCGCGAGGTGCAGGTGCGGCTGAAGGCCGACATGGTGCGCATCGAGGCCGCCGACGCGCTGGCCTGGATGGCGCGCGGCGCGCCGGCGCGCTACGAGCTGGTCTTCATCGATCCGCCCTTCGATGCCGAGGTCTTCGTTCCGGCGCTGAAGGCCGCGGCGCCGCTGGTGGTCGACGGCGGTTTCGTCTACCTGGAGGCCGACCGGGCTTTCGGCGAGGCCGAGCTGGCGCCGCTCGGGCTGGCGGTGCACCGGCAGGGGCGCGCCGGCGCGGTGCATTTCCATCTGCTGCAGCGCAGCTACACTGCGCCGGTCAATGCCTGACGCGATGACCCCCGGCCTGAAGGAGCCCGCCTTGACCTCCGTGACCCGCCTCACTGCCGTCTACCCCGGCACCTTCGACCCGATGACCTTGGGCCACGAAGACCTGATGCGGCGCGCCGCCCGGCTGTTCGAGCGGCTGATCGTCGCGGTCGCGGCCGGGCACCACAAGCGCACGATGTTCACGATCGACGAACGGCTCGAGATCGCGCAGGAGCTGGCGGCCAAGCATCCCAACATCGAGGTGATCGCCTTCCGCGGCCTGCTGCGCGACTTCGTGGTCTCGCATGGCGGCAAGGTGGTGGTGCGCGGGCTGCGTGCCGTCAGCGACTTCGAGTACGAGTTCCAGATGGCGGGCATGAACCGCCAGCTGATGCCCGAGGTCGAGACGGTCTTCCTGACGCCCAGCGACCACTACCAGTTCGTGTCCGGCACCTTCGTGCGCGAGATTGCCACCTTGGGCGGTGATGTCTCGAAGTTCGTGTCACCCTCGGTGCTCAACCGGCTCAAGCAGCGCGTGAAGTCGGACGTTTGAGCGCTTCCCCGAGGTTGGCAGCATGGCCCTGATGATCACCGACGAATGCATCAACTGCGATGTGTGCGAGCCCGAGTGCCCGAACCAGGCGATCTCGATGGGGCCGGAGTACTACGTGATCGATCCGGGCAAGTGCACCGAATGCGTCGGGCACTTCAACGAGCCGCAGTGCGTGCAGGTGTGTCCGGTGAGCTGCATCCCGATCAACCCCGAGCACGTCGAGACGCAGGACAGCCTGTGGGCCAAGTACCGGCGGCTGCAGGGGCAGGGCGAAGGCTGAGCCGCGGGCGGGCCTCAGGGCGCGGCCGGCTTCTTCGGCTTGGCCGCCGGCACGATGACCGTCAGGTCGCCATTCTTCTTCGGCTTCGATGACTTGCGCTTGGACGCCTTGGGCGCCGAGGCGGCATGCGCCACCGGCTTGACCTGGTTCAGGCCGATCGCGGTGGGGGCGTGCGCGGCGGCTTCGCGGGCCAGCCGCTCGCGTTCCATCTGCGTGCCGATGCCGGCTTCCTTGCGCGCGGCCGCCTCGGCCTCGGACCGCTGCTGCGCGGTGCGCCGGTCTTCGGCGTTGATCGATGTGCCGTCGGCGCAGGGCGTCTGCGAATAGACGTTGCGGTCCGGGCCGCAGCGGTACACCGTCTGCGCCGGGCTGCCGGACGCCAGCAGGACGATGACGGCGGCAGCGGCAAGGGATGCGGTCATTCGGGCGTCTCCACGGGGGTGTCCGGCGCCACCGGGCGCGGCGGCTTCGGCCGCGGCGGCTTGGCGTTCAGCTTCATCGTCGCGGCTTCCATCTGGCCGGCGGCGATCAGGTCGAGCACCGTCATCGTCTTCGCGATCGTCTGCTCGATCGCGTCGCGCGCCTCGGGCTTGGGCTTGCGCAGCACGTAGTCGATGACCTCGGCCTTGACGCCGGGGTGGCCGATGCCCAGCCGCAGCCGCCAGTAGTCGGGGCTGCCGAGCTGGGCGTGGATGTCGCGCAGCCCGTTGTGGCCGGCATGGCCGCCGCCGAGCTTCAGCTTGGCCTGGCCGGGCATCAGGTCGAGTTCGTCGTGCGCGACGAGGATCTCGTTCGGCGCGATCTTGAAGAAGCGCGCCAGCGCCGCCACCGCCTTGCCCGACAGGTTCATGTAGGTCTGCGGCTCCAGCAACCAGACCGGGCCGTCGGCGCGGTTGACGCGGGCGACGAGCCCGAAGTAGCTGCGCTCGGGCGCCAGGGAGACCTTCCATTCGCGCGCCACGGCGTCGATCCACCAGAAGCCGGCGTTGTGGTTGGTCGCTTCGTATTCCGGCCCGGGGTTGCCCAGGCCCACCATCAGTCGAATCATGGGCCCGATTATCGACCAGGGGGTCTGCGCCCCGGACCGGTACGGAACGACCTCACTGCTTCACGAGAGGCCCGACGCCGTTGGCGAACGGCCAGCCCTGCGTCTCGTCGGTGCCGATCTCCCAGTCGAACGCGCCGCGGATCGCCGGGTGGTTGGCCTTGACCTGGTTCCAGGTGTCGATGGCCTGCTGCCGCGTCATGTAGTTCGTGACGCCGGCGTTGATGCCGAAGCCCACCACCACGTGCTCGGCGCCCAGCAGCCCGACCCATTCCCTGACGCTGTTGACGACATAAGCGGTCTCGGCGAGGTTGGGGCCGTCGTAGTACTGCGGCGCGCAGTAGTCGATCGCACCGGCATCGACCATCGCCTTGCAGAACACCTTGTCGACCGCGTTCCACGGCGCCGGCGGCGCGCTGATCACGAAGCCGGGGAAGCGGCGCTTGAGTTCCAGGCTGATCCAGATCATCTCGCTGGTGTCGGGCGCCTGGCTGCCTTCGAAGGTGTTCCAGTCCATGCCGTCGATGCCGCCCAGCTGGTTGACGATGGCGACGACGCTGTTGACGAAGTTCTGCGACTTGCTGCGGTTCGGGAAGCTCATGCCGTTGCCGGCGCCGCCGACCGACAGGATGACCTTGCGGCCCTGCGTCGTGCGGGCGGCCTGGATGTCGGCCTTCAGGTTGCTGGCGGCGCCGCGGCCGTCGCCGGGCGGCGTCCACACCACCGCGCCGGTCGTGCCCGGCGCGCCGCCGACCGGGCGGGCCGCGAACAGGTAGACGAGGTTGTAGTTGGCCGGCAGGTCGCGGATGCGCAGCGGCGACGGTTTCCAGTCGGGGTAGTAGCCGCCGACCACCTTGGGCGGCAGGCCGCCGGTGTCGAGCTGGGTGATCTTGTACGACGAGACGAAGTCGTTGAAACCCAGCGGCACCAGGTTCGCGGAATCGGCACTGAGCTTCAGCGAGCGCCCGCCGTAGTTGGCGTGTTCGAACAGCTCGACCTGCCAGCCGGCATGCACCTTCACCGACGACACGCGGTCGTTCCAGGCGCTGCCGATCCAGCCGCTGCCGGTGCCGGTGCAGGTCGACGCACCCTGGTAGTTGACGTGTTCGTACAGGCAGACGGCGCTGGCGTCCGCGGCATGCGCGCTGGCGCCCAGCAGCGCGCCGAGCGCCAGCAGCGCGGCTCCCACATGAGTGATCGATCTCGACATTGGGGGTTCCCCGGGTTTGCGATGGAGCGCACGGTAAGGCCAAGGGAGCGCGCGAGTCGTGTGTCAAACGTGAGCTATGAAACCGCTTGCACGATCCGGCGTCAGGTGCCGGGTGGCGGCCCAGAAGACGAGGGCCAGCGCGCTGGTGCATGCACCGAGCAGGCACACGGCCGTCCAGCCGGCGCGCGCGTAGGCGAGCGTCGCGAGCGTCGACCCCAGGCCGCTGCCGATCGAATAGAACAACATGTAGGCCGCCGTCAGCCGGCTCTGGGCCTCGGGTCGCACGCGGTAGATCAGGCTCTGGTTCGTCACGTGGACCGACTGCAGGCCGAAATCGAGCAGCAGCACGCCGGCGAGCAGGCCCCACAGCGAGACCGGCAGCATCGCGCTGGGCAGCCACGACAGCAGCATCAGCGCGAGTGCGATGCCGGTGGTCCGCTGCGCGTGGCCGCTGTCGGCCAGCCGGCCCGAGCGCGCCGCGCCGAGCGCCCCGACCAGGCCGGCCAGCCCGAACAGGCCGATCTCGCCGTGCGACAGCAGGAAAGGCGGCTCGCGCAGCGGCAGCACCATCGGCGTCCACAGCAGGCTCATCGCGGTGAAGACCAGCAGCGCGAGGATGGCGCGGATGCGCAGCACGCGCTCCTCTGCGAGCAAGCGGAACGTCGAGCCGACCAGGGCCAGGTAGTGCATGCGCGACGCAGCACGCGGCTGTGCCGGCAATGCCTTGACCAGCAGCGCCGCGACGACCGCATTGGCGAGCGCGGCCAGCGCATAGACGGCGCGCCAGCCGAACAGGTCGGACACCAGCCCCGACACCCCGCGTGCCAGCAGGATGCCGGCGACGATGCCGCTCGTCACGCTGCCGACCACCTGGCCCCGCTGCGCCGGATGCGCCAGCGCCGCGGCATGGGCGACCAGCAACTGCGTCACGACGGCGATGACGCCGACCGCGGCCATGCCGGCCAGGACGACCGGTGCGTTCGGCGCCAGCGCGACCAGGCCGAGCGCGATCACCGACGCCAGCACCTGCACGATGATGAGGCGGCGCCGGTCGACCCGGTCGCCCAGCGGCACCAGGGCCAGCAGCCCGATGCCGTAGCCCGCCTGGGTCAGCGTGACCACGCTGCCGATGTGCGCGTGGCGGATGCCGAACTCGGCGGCCAGCACGTCGAGCAGCGGCTGCGCGCTGTAGACGTTGGCGACGGCCAGGCCGCAGGCCACGGCCATCAGCAGCACGACGGCCCGCGGCAGCGGCGGCGTCACTGCAGCACCAGCGTGTCGGCGAAGCGCAGGATGTGGGCCGCGATCGCGTCGCCCTGGTCTTCGAGCGCGAAGTGCCCGGCGTCCAGCAGGTTGAAGTCGACCTGCTTCAGGTCGCGACGGTACGGGTGCGCGCCGGCCGCGGGGAAGATGACGTCGTTCTGCCCCCAGGTGATCAGCGTCGGCGGCTGGTGCGCGCGGAAGTAGGCCTGCCACTGCGGATAGCGCCCGGGGTTGGAGCCGTAGTCGCGCAGCAGCGCCAGCATGATCTCGCGGTGGCCCGGGCGATCGAGCAGCGCGCGCTGCAGCACCCAGCTGTCGGGACTGATCCTGTCGAGCTCGGCGACGCCATGGGTGTAGTTCCACGCGAGGGCCTCGTCCGACATCGCGGCCTCGCGGATCAACGCGAGGTTGGCGGGCGACGGGTCCTGCCACAGCCGGCGCACCGGGGCCCAGAAGCCGTCGGGCAGGCCCTCGTCGTAGGCGTTCGCGTTCTGCACGACCAGGAACGACACCTTCTGCGGCCGACGGCTCGCGATGCGAAACCCCACCGGCCCGCCGAAATCCTGCAGGTACAGCCCGTAGCGCTCGAGCCCGAGGCGGTCGACCAGCTGCTCCATCACCTCGGCCAGGCGGTCGAAGGTGTAGCTGAACGCGGCCGGCGACGGCGCGTCGCTGTGGCCGAAGCCGGGGTAGTCGGGCGCGACCAGGTGGAAGCGGTCGGCGAGCCGGGGCATCAGGTCGCGGAACATGAAGGACGACGCGGGAAAGCCGTGCAACAGCAGCAGCACCGGCCGTCCGCGCTCGCCGGCCTCGCGGTAGAACAGCTTCAGGCCGTCGATCTCGAGGATGCGATATCTCGTCATGGGAAACCTTCTCGGTGGGTGGATCGAATCTGGTTGCATAAAAAAACCAGATCGCGTTTGTACCCGACCTGGTTTTACAATGCAACCAGATTGATGGAGAAGGTCTTGCGATGGTGAAACGAACCAGCCACAGCGATGCCAGCTGCCCGGTCGCGCGGCCGCTGGATGCGATCGGCGACTGGTGGTCGCTGCTGATCATCCGGGACGTGTTCGACGGGCTGCACCGGTTCGGCGAGCTGCAGAAGAGCCTGGGCCTGGCCAAGAACATCCTTGCGGCGCGGCTGCGCAAATTGGTCGAGCACGGCATCCTCGAGACGGCCCCGGCGTCGGACGGCAGTGCCTACCAGGCGTACGTGCTGTCGCCGAAGGGTGTCGCGTTGTTCCCGGTGCTGGTGGCGCTGCGCCAATGGGGCGAGGACCACTTCTTCGACCCCGGCGAGACGCACGTCCAGCTGGTCGACGTGAAGAGCGGCCGGCCAGTGCGGCGCCTCGAGCTGAGGGCGCAGGACGGACGCCTGCTGGGCCCGGCGGACACCGTGGTGAAACCGGCGCCTCAATGAAAGAAGCCCCGCCAGGGCGGGGCTTCGTGCGCAGGGCAGCAGGCCGGACGGCTTACTTGCGGTTCTGCTTCTCGTCCTTCTTGCCCTTGGTCGGGGCAGCCGGGGCGGCAGCGACGACCACCGGGGCGGCTTCTTCCTCGACCGGGACCGAGGTCGACACGATCACGGGGTTCGGCTTGCCCTGGGTGACGACCTTGATGCCGTCGGCCAGCTTCAGGTCGCTGACGTGCAGCGACTGGCCCTTGACCAGCTCGGCCAGGTCGACGGTCAGGAACTCGGGCAGCTGCGAAGCCAGGCACTGGATCTTCAGCTCGGTGGCGACGTGGTTCACCAGGCAGCCGTCGGTCTTGACGGCCGGCGAGTTTTCTTCGTTGATGAAGTGCAGCGGCACCTTCTTGACGATCTTGGTGGTGGCATCGACACGCTGGAAGTCGATGTGCAGCACGATCTGGCGGAAGGGGTGCATCTGGTAGTCACGCAGCAGCACCTGTTCGCTCTTGCCGTTCAGTTCCATCTCGAGGATGGACGAGTGGAAGGCTTCCTTCTTCAGCGCATGGAACAGCGCGTTGTGATCGAGTTCGATCATCGAAGGGGTGCCGGCGCCATAGACGATGCCGGGGACTTTGTCAGCCAAGCGCAGGCGGCGGCTCGCTCCGGTCCCCTGCAGCTTGCGCTCGAATGCGACGAATTTCATGTTGACTCCAATGATGGAAGACACCCGCGACCAGGCGTCTGGATAACAGGGTCTTGCGACCCCAAGGGCACGGCGGGCGTTCGAAGCGCCCGCCGCTGTCTGCGGATCAGAAGTTGCTGTTCTGTTCCGCGAACAAGGACGTCACCGATTCACCGTCGGAAATCCGGCGGATGGTCTCGGCGAACAGGAAAGCCACCGACAGCGGACGCACCTTCGAGCAGGTCTTGCCCTCGTCGCTGAGCGGGATGGTGTTGGTGATGACGACTTCGTCGAGCTGCGAGCCCTTGATGCGCTCGATCGCCGGGCCGGAGAAGACGGCGTGCGTGCAGTACGCGTAGACGTTCTTCGCGCCGCGCTCCTTCAGCACCTCGGCCGCCTTCACCAGCGTGCCGGCGGTGTCGATCATGTCGTCCATGATCACGCAGTTGCGCGAGTCGATCTCGCCGATCACGTGCATGACCTCGGAGACGTTGGCCTTCGGGCGGCGCTTGTCGATGATGGCCAGGTCGCAGCCCAGCTGCTTGGCCAGCGCCCGGGCGCGCACCACGCCGCCGACGTCCGGCGACACGACCACGAGGTCCTTGTAGCGCTTGCTCTGCAGGTCGGACAGCAGCACCGGCGACGCGTAGATGTTGTCGACCGGGATGTTGAAGAAGCCCTGGATCTGGTCGGCGTGCAGGTCCATCGTCAGCAGCCGCTCGACGCCGACGGCCTCGAGCATGTTGGCGACGACCTTGGCGCTGATCGGCACGCGGGTGGAGCGCGGGCGGCGGTCCTGGCGGGCGTAGCCGAAGTAGGGGATCACGGCGGTGACGCGGCGCGCCGAGGCGCGCTTCAGTGCATCGACCATGATGCACAGCTCCATCAGGTTCTCGTTCGTCGGCGCGCAGGTGGGCTGGACGATGAAGATGTCGCGTGCGCGGACGTTCTGCTGGATCTCGATGGCGACTTCGCCGTCGGAGAAGCGGCCGACCGAGGCCTTGCCGAGTTCGATGCCCAGGTGCGATGCGATTTCCTGCGCCAGGGCGGGATTCGCATTGCCGGTGAACAGCACGGTGTTGAAAAGCACGTTTCCTCCGTCGAGGCTCTTGCGGGGTGCGATCAGGGGCGCATTCGTGGTCACCGCGCACCCACCTTCCGTTTCAGCCCCGCGTGCCCAAGGCAGGCACCGGGAAACAACCATCAAATGATTTGGCAGGGGAGGAAGGACTCGAACCCTCGCATGTCGGAATCAAAATCCGATGCCTTAACCAACTTGGCGACTCCCCTACACCGGTTGGCCGCATCCATCGGGATGCGACCCACCTTCAACTTGTCAGCCGGCTCACCAATCCCGCAAGGGATGCTGCACCAGGCTTCGGCACATCCGACCCACCCAGCCCGCCGGAAGATCCGGTGGCATTGTCGCCGTGGGCGTGTCGTCTGTGCCAGCCCTTGCGAACACCGCACTGCCCGAGCCCGTCATGCGGCTGTTGCCGAACCGGGCCTCGAGCAGGCGTGCGGCTTGCGCCACATCGGGGCACTGGCTTTCGGCGGGAGGCTGCAAATCGTTGCGACCGAATCCTGCCTCAAGACGCTGTACACCGCCGTCCTCAAGGAAGCCTGCGAGTATAGCAGCATCCGTATTGCGGACCAGCAGCGGGCTGAGAAAGATGCCACGGGTTTCGATGCTCGCGGCAGGCTTCACGACCGCGAACCACTGGGCCGGCAGGGCCAGCGGGGTCAGCTTCTCGCCGATGCCCTCGACCCAGGCGCTGCCCGAGCCCAGGAAGAAGGGGACATCGGCCCCGAGTGTCAGCCCGAGCGCCATCAGCTTGTCGCGCGGCCAGCCGAGTTGCCACAACCGGTTCAGCGCCAGCAGCGTGCTGGCTGCATCGGAGCTGCCGCCGCCCATGCCCGCGCCCCAGGGCACCTGCTTGTCGACGGAAATGTCGGCCCCCAGCGTCGTGCCCGAGGCGGCTTGCAACGCGCGCGCCGCGCGCAGGCACAGGTCGTCGGCCGGCAGCGCGGCGCTCAGGTCGTGCCGCGCCAACTGTCCGTCACGGCGCAACTCGAAGTGCAGCGTGTCGGCCCAGTCGATCGGTACGAAGACCGACTGCAGCAGGTGGTAACCGTCGTCGCGCCGGCCGGTGATGTGCAGGAACAGGTTCAGCTTGGCCGGGGCGGCCACGTCGTACAGCGCGGTCAGGCTCATCGTTCAGGGGCGATCGATTCGGGCCCGCACGACGACGGCCGGCGCCTGCGGTCGCTGCGCGACGACCCAGCCTTCGTCGAAGTGCGCCAGGTTCACGTCCCAGCCCAGCTGCTGGAAGCCGGCCTCGGCCGGCGGCGCGCTCGGGCGGTTCGGCGCGCCGCTCCAGGCGCGGCCGCGCAGCCAGTCGAACAGCGCGACGATGGGCAGGCTCTCGCCCAGCATGTCCTGGGTCAGCGCATCGAGATCCGGGTAGGCGCGCTGCTCGCCGCCGGTGGTCAGCACGGCCTGCCTGCCGGACCAGCGGGCCTGGGCGATCGTCGTCCCCAGCGGGGTCGACAGGTCGAGCCGTCCATCCTGCGGCGTGCCTTGCAGCTCGAAGCTCGCGCTGACCGATCGGCCGGGGGCCGATGGCGTCGCATCCACCTTCACCGACATCCGGCCCGACACCCGCTCGGACGACGCCGTGGGCGCCTGCGGCTGCAGCGTCGTGCATGCCGCCAGTGCCCACGCCGCGAGCCACGGAACGAAACGCCGCAGGCTCACAGGTCGACCCGCAGCCGCGCCAGCGTTTCCTTCAGCACGTCGTTCGCGTTGTCGCGCGTGCGCGCATCGCGCAGCACCTTGCGCGCCTCGTCGCGCTGGCCGTTGACCCACAGCACCTCGCCCAGGTGGGCCGCGATCTCGACGTCCGGCCGCGAGCGGTACGCCTGCTGCAGCAGGCGCAGCGCCTCGGCGCGGTTGCCGAGCCGGTACTCGACCCAGCCCAGGCTGTCGGTGATGAAGGGTTCGCCCGGCGCCAGGTCGAGTGCCTTGCGGATCAGCTCGCGCGCCTCGGGCAGGCGCTGGTTGCGCTCGGCCAGCGAATAGCCCAGCGCGTTGTACGCATGGTGGTGGTCGGGCTTCAGCTCGATCACGCGGCGCAGCAGGCGCTCCATCTCGTCCATGCGGTTCAGCTTCTCGGCCATCATCGACTGCTCGTACAGCAGGTCGGGGTCGTTCGGGAAGCGCGTGTTGGCCTTCGCGAGCACGGTGTTGGCCTCGCCCCATTGCTTGACGTCGCGCAGCACCTGCGCCTCGGCCAGCAGCTTCGCGCGGGCGTCCTCGGTGGTCTTCTCCGGCGTGCGGCGGATCAGCTCGCGGGCTTCCTTCACCTTGCCCTGGCGCGCCAGCAGCGACGCCCGCCGCGCCTGCACCTCGAGCGCGCGCTGCGGGCTGTCGACCTTCTTGAGCCACGCCTCGGCGCCTGCGTAGTCGCGCTGCTGCTCCGCGGCCTGCGACAGCAGCAGGTAGGCCTGCACCAAGCCCTGGTCGCCGGTGGGGGGCGGTTCGTCGCCGTCGTCATCGTCGTCGGCCGGGGGCGGTGTGCTGCGCGCCGGCGCGGGTGCCTGCGCGAAGCTGCCGTTGCCCGAACGCTGCACGTACTGCATCAGTGCAGCCTGTGCTTCCTTCGGGTGCCGCAGTTCCAGGTGCAGCGCACCGAGCGTGAGCCACGGCGTGGGCAACTGCGGGTCGGCGCGCGTCACGGCCTCGAGCTGCGGCACGGCATCGGCGTAGCGCTGCGCCGAGTTCAGCACCCGGGCATAGACCAGCCGGAACGAGCTGTTCTTCGGCTGCGCCGCGAGGAAGTCGTCGACCAGCGGCTCGACCGGCTGGCCGGTGGCGAGCAGCTCGAGTGCCAGCAGGGCCGGGGCCTCGGCCGTGCGGTCGAGCTGGTGGGCTTCGCGCGCCAGGTCGAAGGCGCGCTGGCCATTGCCGGCGGCCAGCCAGGCACGGCCGATGGCCACCCGCGCCGCGGCACGGGTGTCGGGCGATTCGAGCGAAGGCTCGAGCAGCGCCTGCAGCTGCTCGGCCGTCTGCGTCTTGTCGGTGGCGCGCGCCAGCAGGCGCGGCAGCGACGAGATCAGCTGCGAGCGCTCGGCGGCCGGCGTCGCGGCCAGCATCGCGCGCATCGGCTCGGTGATCTCGGCCTGGCGGTTCAGCGCGATCAGCAGCCGCACCTGGTAGCCCATCGCCTCGATCGAGTCGGGGATCGCGGCGCGCCACGCCTGCGCGGCGGCGAGCGCCTGGTCGCCGGCGCGCGCCTGCAGCGCGATCTCGGTGGCGCGGCGGAAGAGCTCGGGGTCCTGCGTCTTGCGTGCCGCATCGAGCAGCACCTGGTACGCGGTGCCGACCTCGCCGGAGCGCAGCTCCATCTCGCCGATCAGCAACTGGTAGAAGAGCGGCGCGTCGAGGGCCGAGTTGTCGACCGGCGGCGCCTCGGCGGCCAGGCCGCTGGCAGCGCTGGCGGCTGTTTCGGCCGGCACGGCCTTGTCCGCCTGCGCCGATGCGCCCTGCGTCAATGCCAGCGCACAGGCCACCGCGACCGCTGCGCGCGTCGCGTGGGGAACGAGGGAAAGGGCCGGCATGCAATGCTCCTGAAACCGTGGATGATTCTAGGGTCTGGCGCGGCCCCGAAAGGCCCGGCTCGCCGCCCGGAAATCCATCCGACCGCGCCCGCTCGCGATAATTCCCCCTCCATGCCAGAACTTCCCGAAGTCGAGGTCACCCGCCAGAGCTTTGCCGAGCGCATCGCCGGGGCGCGCGTCACCGCCGCCCGCCTGGGCAAACCGCTGCGCTGGCCGCTCGGCCGCGAGCCCGGCAGCCTGGTCGGCCTGCAGGTCGGCCAGGCGTCGCGCCGAGGTAAATATTTGTGGCTGCCCCTGACCGGGGGTGAACCTGGCGGCGCGGCAGCCGGCGGCTTGCTGATGCACCTGGGCATGTCGGGCTCGCTGGCCTTCAGCGACGATCCCGGCCTGCCGGGCGCGCACGACCACTTCGACCTCGCCACCACGCGCGGCACGCTGCGCCTGACCGACCCACGCCGCTTCGGCGCGGTGGTGTGGTCCGAGGCGCTGGATGGCGGCACCGCGGGCAAGCTGATTGCCGGGCTGGGCCTGGAGCCCTTCGACCCGGCGTTCACCGGCGCGCACCTGCACGCCGCGCTGAAGCGCCGGCGCGTCGCGATCAAGCAGGCGCTGCTGGCCGGCGACATCGTCGTCGGTGCCGGCAACATCTACGCCTGCGAGGCGCTGTTCGCCGCCGGCATCAACCCGCGGCTGCGCAGCGACCGCCTCAGCCGCCCGCGCGCCGAGCGGCTGGCCGCTGCGGTGCGCGAGACGCTGGCCCGCGCGCTGGCGCTGGGCGGCTCGACGCTGCGCGACTTTCGCGACGCGCACGGCATGGCCGGCGCGTTCCAGCTGCAGGCGGGGGTCTACGGCCGCGAAGGCGAACCCTGCGGGGTCTGCGGCACGAAGATCCGGCGCATCGTGCAAGGCCAGCGTTCGACCTTCTTCTGCCCGCAATGCCAGCGCTGAATCCAAAGGAATCGACACTTGGGACCGGGGGCGGGTGTCCAGATGTTTCCGCGGGGCGTCGTCTGACAAGCTTGCGCTACCATGAAAGCGCGACGCGCCTCTTTCCTGCGCGCCCGCCCACCCATGTCATCTTCCTTTGCTAGCAGTGTCGACGAGCTGGGCCAGTGGCGTCTTTCGATCGGCCGCCGGCTCGACGAGCTCGGCCGTTTCCTGAGCGAGCACGACCTCGCCGACGCGGCCGCCAGCGAATCGCTCGACGCGCTGCGCCGCAGCCTGGTGGGCGAGAAGCTGGTGGTGGCCTTCGTCGCCGAGTTCTCGCGCGGCAAGTCGGAGCTGATCAACGCGATCTTCTTTTCGGACACCGGCCGCCGCGTGCTGCCCGCCACGCCGGGCCGCACGACGATGTGCCCGGTCGAACTGGGCTACGAACCCGAGGAAGCGCCGGCGCTCGCGCTGCTGCCGATCGCCACCCGGCTCGAGGGCCTGTCGCTGGCCGAGCTGCGCCTGCAGCCCAAGGCCTGGGGCCACATCCCGCTCGACATCAGCTCGCCCGACCAGCTCACCGAAGCGCTGCGCGAGGTGATGCGCACGCAGTGGGTGTCGGTCGACGATGCACGCGCGCTCGGTTTCTGGAACGACGACGACACCGAGGACAACCCGCCGACCAACGACGCCGGCGAAGTCGAGGTGCCGGCCTGGCGCCACGCGATGATCAATTACCCGCACCCGCTGCTGCAACGCGGCCTGGTGGTGCTGGACACGCCGGGGCTGAACGCCATCGGCGCCGAACCCGAGCTGACGCTGAGCCTGCTGCCGGCGGCCCATGCCATCGTGTTCATCCTGGGCGCCGACACCGGCGTCACCAAGTCCGACATGACGATCTGGCGCGACCACCTCGGCGCGCCGTCCAGCTCGGCCTTCGTCGTGCTGAACAAGATCGATGCGCTGCAGGATCCGCTGGCCACCGTCGAGCGGGTGCAGGAGCAGATCGAGCAGCAGCGCCAGTCCACCGCCCGCACGCTGGACGTCGCAAGCGAGCGCGTGTTCCCGCTGTCGGCACGCCAGGCTTTGGCCGCGCGCATCGACGGCGATGCGCCGGCGCTGGCGCAGAGCCGGCTGCCGCTGCTCGAGGAAGCGCTCGGTGCCCAACTGCTGCCGCAGCGCCGCGAGGCGCTGCAGCAGACCGTGATGGACGCGGCACACCGCATGGAGGCGCAGGTCAACCGCCGCCTCGGCGACCGCCGCCGCCAGATGGCCGAGCAGATGCTCGAACTGCGCGGGCTGCGCGGCAAGAGCGGCGCCAAGGTCCGATTGATGCTCGAGCGCGTGCAGGCCGAGACGGCCGAGTTCGAGCAGTGCACCGCGCGCCTGCAGGCGATGCGCATGGTGCACAGCCGCATGCTGAAGAACGCCTTGCTCGACCTCACCAGCGACCGGCTGCGCGAAGAGGTGGCCGAGATGCAGACCGCGATGACCGCGTCGCTGCTGCACCTGGGCGCGAAGAAGGCCTTCATCGCGCTGTGTGCGCGGCTGCGCGAGCTGCTCGAAGCCGCGCAGGTGCGCGGCAACGAGATCCACGACATGCTGTCGGCGTCGTTCGCGAAGCTGAACGCCGAGTTCGGCTTCAGCCTGGCCGTGACGAAGACGCCCGACCTGGGCCGCTTCGTCAACGACCTGACGCTGATCCAGCGCAACTACGTGCAGTACCTCGGCCTGACGCAGGCGCTGCGGCTGTCGCAGCCGAAGTTCATGGAGCAGTTCCGGCGCATGCTGGTCTCCAAGCTGCGCGTGGTGTTCGAGAACGCGAGCGGCGAGTTCGAGCTGTGGAACAAGACTGCCTCGGCGCAGGTCGATTCGCAGCTGCGCGAGCGGCGCCGCGGCTTCCGCCGCCGCCGCGAGGCGCTCGAGCGCATCCAGTCCGCCGCCGGCGACCTGGAGCAGCGCCTGGCCGAACTGGAAGCGCAGGACACGCAGCTGCAGCAGCTGCAGGCGCGCAGCGCTGAATTGAACAACCGCCTGAAGGCGCAGGCGCACCAGGAACTGACCGGCGCTGCGTCGAACGCCGCAGCCAGCGGCTCGATCCCGCTGTACGCCGCTCAAGCCTGACGTTGTCGGAGAGCCCGCAGGACCGTTTCGCCACGCCGCTGGTCGCGTGGCAACGCACCCATGGCCGCCATGCGCTGCCGTGGCAGCAGACGCGCGATCCGTACCGCGTGTGGCTGTCCGAGATCATGCTGCAGCAGACGCAGGTCGGCACGGTGATGGGCTACTACGAGCGCTTCCTGCAGCGCTTCCCCGACGTGCAGGCGCTGGCCGCCGCGTCGCAGGACGACGTGCTCGCGCTGTGGAGCGGCCTGGGCTACTACAGCCGTGCGCGCAACCTGCATGCCTGCGCGAGGGCGGTGGTCACCGAGCACGGCGGCCGGTTCCCGCGCAGCAGTGCGGTGCTGCAAAGCCTGCCCGGCATCGGTCGTTCCACCGCGGCGGCGATCGCGGCCTTCTGCTTCGGCGAGCGGGTCGCGATCCTCGACGGCAACGTCAAGCGCGTGCTGACGCGCTTCCTCGGCTTCGACGGCGATCTCGCCGAAGCGCGCCAGGAACGCGCGCTGTGGGACGAGGCCACGCGCCAGCTGCCCGACGCGGACATCGAGTCGTACACGCAGGGCCTGATGGACCTCGGCGCGACGGTCTGCGTCGCGCGCAACCCGAGCTGCCTGCTGTGCCCGGTGCACGCCGGCTGCGTGGCGCTGCGCGAAGGCGAACCCGAGCGCTACCCGGTGAAGACGCGCAAGCTCAAGCGCGGCCGGCGCAGCAATGCCTGGCTGTGGATGGTGTGGGGCGACCGGCTGTGGCTGGTGCAGCGGCCCGACAGCGGCGTGTGGGCCGGGCTGTGGAGCCTGCCCGAATTCGACACGCCCGAGGCGCTGGATGCGGCGTCGCACGGCTGGCCCGGCACGCCGCAAGGCCTGCCGATCTTCACGCACGTGCTGACCCACCTGGACTGGACGCTGCAGCCGGTGCGCTGGACCTTGCCCGCCGACACCGCGCAGCGCAGCGTCGATGCGATCACCGCGACGCTCGGCCCGGGCCAGTGGGTGACGCCGGCGGCCGCGCTCGCGATGGGCCTGCCCGCACCGCTGCGCAAGCTGCTGGCGACGACAGCGCCTACTTGACGACGCCCTTGCTGCGCAGGAATTCGTCGACCAGCTGAAGCCGCACCGCGGCGTCCGGCAGCTCCATCAGCTTCTGCTTCGCGGCCAGCGAGATCGGCAGGATCTCGCACCAGCGGTTCGCGACCCAGCCGGCGTTGTCGAACTGGAACGGCTTCAGGAACGGCTCGGCGCCTTGCTGCTTCAGCGTCGCGATCGCATTGGCCAGCCCGCGCACCGTCTCGATCATCGCGTCGGTGGGCAGCGAGGCCTCGTCGTCGGCCAGCATGTCGACCTGGGCCAGCCACAGGCCGTCGGTCTGCTGGCGCATCTGGTTCACGCCGAAGCGCCGCGTGCCGCGGCAGCGCACGTGCAGGATGCCCGGCTGCGTGCTGTCGACGTCGAGCAACTCGGCCATCGTGCCGGTTTCTTCGAGCGCGACCGGCTCGCCGGGCTTGCGCACCTCGCCGCCCTGGCGCAGCGCGACCACGCCGAACGGCGTCTGCTCGCGCAGGCACGCGCTCATCAGGTCGAGGTAGCGCGCCTCGAACACCTTCAGGCTCAGCAGGCCGCCAGGAAACAGCACTGCCTGCAGCGGAAACAGCGGAACGTCGGACGTGTTGGTGGGGATGTCGGGAGTCATTCAACGGCGCGGCTTCGTGGGCCGCGAGGTTCAGTCGCGGGCGTCGAGCTCGCGGTGGCGAATCAATGTACCGCTGCGCGCGGCAAAACGCTTCGCCAGGGATTCGGTGAGATAGACCGAGCGGTGCTGGCCGCCGGTGCAGCCGATGGCCACGGTCAGATAGCTGCGCTGGTCGCGTTCGAAGGACGGCAGCCAGCGCGCGATGAAGGCTTCGATCTGCGCCAGCATCTCGGCCACCTCGGGCTGGGCCTCGAGGTAGGCGGCGACCTCGGCGTCGCGGCCGGTCAGCGGGCGCAGCTCGCGGATGTAGTGCGGGTTGGGCAGGATGCGCACGTCGAACACGAAGTCGGCGTCGAGCGGYACGCCGTGCTTGAARGCGAACGACTCGAACACCAGCGTCAGGCGGTGCGCGGTGGCCTGCACCAGGTCGCGCATCCACAACCGCAGCTGGGCCGGCCGCAACTGGCTGGTGTCGACGACGGTGGAGACTTCGCGCAGCTCGGCCAGCAGCTCGCGTTCGAGCTCGATGGCTTCGGTGAGCGCGCGGTGGCCGTCGGTCGCCTTGTCGTCCTTGCGGCGGCCCGGCGACTGCAGCGCGGCTTCCTGCGACAGCGGGTGCGGGCGGCGCGATTCGGAGAAGCGACGCACCAGCGTGTCGGTGTTGGCGTCGAGGAAGACCGAGCGGATCGCGACGCCTTCGCCGCGCAGCTCGTCGATCAGCGGCAGCAGGTGCGGCAGCGAGCCGGCGCTGCGCACGTCGACCGCGATCGCGACGCGGCGCATCAGGCGCTCGTGCTCGAGGCGCAGGAAGTCGCGCAGCAGCTCGGGCGGCAGGTTGTCGACGCAGAAGAAGCCGGCGTCTTCGAGCGCATGCAGCGCGATCGACTTGCCGGAGCCGGAGATGCCGGTGACGAGCACGACCTCGTTCGGCGCGACGATTGCGGGTGCAGCGACGGCGGGCGCGCTCATGGCTTCTTGCGGCCGCGCGCGGCGGGCGCCGCATCGGCCGCGACCGACAGCATCTCCTGGGCATGCGCGAGGCTGGTGCCCGACATGCGCTCGCCGCCCAGCATGCGCGCGATCTCGGCCACGCGCACCTCGCCGGCGACGGCCTGGATCTCGCTGTGCGTGCTGCCGGCCTCGGTGCGCTTGGAGACGACGAAATGGTGGTCGGCGCAGGCGGCGACCTGCGGCAGGTGGGTCACGGCCAGCACCTGGCGGTCGCGGCCCAGCTGCTTCATCAGGCGCCCGACGGTGTCGGCCACCGCGCCGCCGACGCCGGAGTCGATCTCGTCGAAGATCAGCGTGCCGGCGGCATCGGTGCCCTGGGCCAGCTGGCTGGTCGTGACGGCGATGGCCAGCGCGATGCGCGACAGCTCGCCGCCCGAGGCCACCTTGCCCATCGGACGCGGCGTGCTGCCGGCGTGGCCGGCGACCAGGAACTCGGCCGATTCGAGGCCGAACGACTGCGGCGCTTCCTGCGCGGCCAGCGACACCTCGAAGCGCCCGCCGGCCATGCCCAGTTGCTGCATTGCCTGCGTGACCGCGGCGGCCAGCTTGGGGGCGGCCGCCTTGCGCGCGGCCGACACGCGCTTCGCCTCGGCGCCGAACGCGGCATGGGCCTGCTTCAGCGCGGCTTCCAGGCCGTCGAGGTCGGTCGCGGCGTCGAGCGCGCGCAACTCGTCCTTCCACTGCGCCAGCAGTGCCGGCAGCTCGGCCGGCGGGCGGCGGTAGCGGCGCGCCAGGCTGACCCAGGCCGACAGGCGCTCGTCCAGTTCCTGCAGGCGCTCGGGTTCGAGCTCGGTGTGGTGCAGGTAGCCGCTGAGCGTGTGCGCCGCGTCCTGCAGCTGCGCCTGCGCGCTTTGCAGCACCTCGGCGACGGCGGCCAGGCGCGGGTCGTACTCGGCCACGTCGCCCAGCGCTTCGGCGGCACCGCTGGTCAGCGACTCGRCGTTGACGTCGGCCTCGCTCAGCGCATCGAGGGCGTTGCGTGCGGCATCCATCAGCGCCTGCGAGTTCGACAGCCGCTGGTGGTCGGCATTCAGCGTGTCCCATTCGTCGGCCTCGGGGCCGAGCTTGTCGACCTCGCCGATCTGCCAGGCCAGGCGCTCGCGTTCGCGCTCGAGGTCGGCCTGCTGCGTGCGCGCCTTGTCGAGCGCTTCGCCGGCGGCCTTCCAGTGGGACCACACGAGGCCGAGCGGCGCGACGTCGACACCGGCATAGGCGTCGAGCAGGGCGCGCACCGACGCGCTGCGCGTCAGGCTTTGCCAGGCGTGCTGGCCATGGATGTCGACCAGGTGGTCGGCCGCCTCGCGCAGCTGCGCGACGGTGGCCGGGCTGCCGTTGACCCAGGCGCGGCTCTTGCCTTGCGCATCGATGACGCGGCGCAGCAACAGGCTGTCGCCGTTGTCGAAGCCGGCGTCGTCGAGCCAGGCGGAGAGGCTGGCCGGGGCGTCGAACTCGGCCGTGATGTCGGCGCGGGCCGCGCCTTCGCGCACCACGCCGGCATCGCCGCGGCTGCCCAGGGCCAGTTGCAGTGCGTCGACCAGGATCGACTTGCCGGCGCCGGTCTCGCCGGTCAGCACCGAGAAGCCGCCGGCGAGGTCGACCTCGAGCGAGGTCACGATGACGAAATCGCGCAATGCGAGGCGTTTGAGCATGATGGGGTCAGAGTCCGGCGTTCCAGTGGAGCTTGCCGCGCAAGGTGGCGTAGTAGCTCCAGCCGCGCGGATGCAGGAAGCGCACCTGGTGGGCCGAGCGGCGCACGATGATGCGGTCGCCGTGCAGCAGGCTGGCGAGGCTTTGCATGTCGAAGCTGACGCTGGCGTCGCGGCCGGCGACGATCTCGATGCAGATCTCGCCGGTGTCGGGCAGCACGATCGGGCGGTTGGACAGGTCGTGCGGCGCGATCGGCACCAGCACCCAGCCGGCGATGCCCGGGTGCAGGATCGGGCCGCCGGCCGACAGCGCGTAGGCGGTGGAGCCGGTGGGCGAGCCGACGATCAGGCCGTCGGCGCGGTGGTTGGCGACGAATTCGTCGCCGATGTCGATCTTCAGCTGCACCATGCTGGCGGTGGCGCCGCGGCTGACGACCACGTCGTTCATCGCGATGCCTTCGAAGATGACGCGGCCGTCGCGCCAGACGCCGCCTTCGAGCATGGTGCGGCGCTCTTCCTCGTAGTCGCCGGCGATCATCGGGGACAGGGCCTCTTCGAACTGGTCGATCGGCACGTCGGTGATGAAGCCCAGGCGGCCCTGGTTGATGCCCACCAGCGGCAGGTTGAAGCGCGCCAGCTGGCGCGCGATGCCCAGCATGGTGCCGTCGCCGCCGACGACGACGGCCAGGTCGCAATGCGCGCCCAATTGCTCGGGCGTCAGTGCGGGATAGTCGGTGAGGCCGGTGTTGAGGGCGGTTTCGCTTTCGAGCGAGACTTCGAGCCCTTGCCGGCCCAGGAATTGCGCAATGTCCTGCAGCACCCCGCGCATTCCCAGGGCCTGGTATTTCCCCACCAGCGCAGCATGTCGAAAACGGGTCGGCATGCGCGGGATTACACCACAGCACCCCCGGCAGACCGGGGCCAGAATCAGCAGCCGCCTACAATGAAACCATGCTGGACGAGCGAGCCAAAACACTGCTGAAAGCGCTGGTCGAACGCTACATCGCCGACGGTCAACCGGTGGGGTCGCGCACCTTGTCGCGCGCGTCGGGGCTGGACCTGTCGCCGGCGACGATCCGCAACGTGATGGCCGACCTGGAAGACCTGGGCCTGATCGCGAGCCCGCACACCAGTGCCGGGCGCATCCCGACGGCACGCGGTTACCGCTTGTTCGTCGACACGATGCTGACGGCGCAGCCGCTCGACCTGGCGCGCGGCACGCCCGCGATGGAGCCGCAGCTGCAGCCCGACCAGCCGCAGCGGGTGATCGCCAACGCGGCGCAGCTGCTGTCCAGCCTGTCGAGCTTCGTCGGCGTGGTGACGGCGCCGCGCAAGGCGAGCGTGTTCCACCACATCGAGTTCATGCGCCTGTCGGAGCGGCGCGTGCTGGTGATCCTGGTGGCGCCCGATGGCGACGTGCAGAACCGGGTGATCTTCACCGCGCAGGACTACACGCAGGGCCAGCTGATCGAGGCGAGCAACTACCTGACCTCGCAGTACGCCGGGCTGACGATCGAAGAGGTGCGCGAGCGCCTGAAGAACGAGGTCGACGCGCTGCGCGGCGAGATCGCGTCGCTGATGCAGGCAGCGGTGCAGGCCGGCAGCGAGGCGATGGCCGACAGCCAGGAGCAGGTGGTGATCTCCGGCGAGCGCAACCTGCTGACGGTGCAGGATTTCAGCAGCGACATGGGTTCGCTGCGCAAGCTGTTCGACCTGTTCGAGCAGAAGACGCAGCTGATGCGTCTGCTGGACGTGAGCAGCCGCGCCGAGGGCGTGCGCATCTACATCGGCGGCGAGAGCATGGTGGTGCCGTTCGAGGAGCTGTCGGTGGTGTCGGCGCCGTACGAGGTGAACGGGCAGGTGGTGGGCACGCTGGGCGTGATCGGGCCGACGCGGATGGCGTACGACCGGATGATCCAGATCGTCGACATCACGTCGCGGCTGGTGAGCAATGCGCTGAGCCAGAAGTAGCGCCCGGGTCCGTTCGGACGCGCCGGCGCGCGGGGCCGCGCACCTACAATCGCGCTCTTCCCCGGGGGCCGTTAGCTCAGTTGGTCAGAGCAGAGGACTCATAATCCTTTGGTCGTTGGTTCAAGTCCAACACGGCCTACCAATGCGATCAAGGACTTGGCGCAGTTGGCCAGGAGCCTCGATCTTCCGGCGTAGCCGCCGCGTAGCCAAAGAACGCATCCAGCCGCCGAGCAGCAGTTCGCTGGCCGTGTTTGCCGAAGCTGGCAAAGTGATCCAGCACCCGCGCTGCCTGAACTGCCACCCCAGCGGCGACCGCCCGCTGCAGGGCGATGGCATGCAGCTGCATCAGCCACTGGTCGTGCGTGGCAAGGATGGTTTCGGCGCCGCAGCGATGCGCTGCACCACCTGCCACGGCGCGCAGAACTTCGACGCCAAGCAGATTGCCAGCGTGCCGGGCAACAAGAACTGGCACCTGGCGCCGATCGAGATGGCCTGGAACGACCGCACGCTTGGCGCCATCTGCCATCAGCTGAAGGACCCTTCGCGCAACGGCGGCAAGACGATGGCCCAGATGGTCGAGCACATGGCACACGATGAACGGGTCGGTTGGGCCTGGGCACCCGGCACCGGCCGCACCCCGGCGCCGGGCACGCAGAAGGCCTTTGGCGATCTGATCCAGGCCTGGGCGGACAGCGGGGCCTACTGTCCGGCCTAGCGGATCTGGACGCCCTGCGTCGTGGCGCAGACCTGGCCGATGGGGGCGTGCACGCCGGCTTCATTCACGATTTCACGCAGTTCGCGCGCAATTGCGAGATCGACCAAGTCGCCATCGAGACCCTGGGTGAGGTGCTCGCGGGCAGCGGCAAGCCCCTGGTCGTCACTGCGGGCATTCCGGCTGTGCCAGGCCGCGCCAGCACTGAAGAGGATGCGCCCGACTACCGGATGCCACGCAGGTCCGAACAGGCGGACCTCGCGCAGGCAGCGCGCGGCGTGCGTGCGACGGCGATCCGCCTGCCGCAGGTGCACGACCGCGACAGGGCCGGCTTGGTCAGCTACCTGATCGCGGTCGTGCGCCAGAAGGGCGTCTCGGCATGGGTCGGCGAGGGCGCCAACCGCTGGTCGGCCGTCCATCGGCCACGGCCTCAAGGTGCCGGTCGTTTCGCTTTCGAAGAACGAGGCCGTCGCGCACTTCGGCGCCATGGGGCACTTCGCGGGCTTGGACAACCCTGCATCCAGTGCGCTCACGCGCCAGCGGCTGGGCTGGACGCCCGGCGCGCATCCGCGCCTGATTCCTGGAACGCCTTTTGCACCGGATGGACTCCATCGAACAACAGCAACTGCGCGTGACGCCACACATTCCCCCATGACCACAAAGCAACCCATGACTCAGAAAGACAGCAGCGCCGGCACGCTCACCGCCCTGGCCGTCTTGTTTGGTGCCGCGCTGGCACTCTCGGCCTGCGGAGGCGGCAGTGATGGCGAATCCAGTCCGGCCGGCAGTCCGCCTCCGATGGGCACGGCACCCGCACCCGCACCCGCTCCCTCCGCTGGCGACTGGTGGAAGCCCGCCGCCGCGGCCACATGGCAATGGCAGTTGACCGGCACGCTGAACACCTCCTACGACGCCACGGTCTACGACATCGACCTGGTCGACACCAGCGCTGCAACGATCGCCCAGCTGAAAGCGGCCGGCCGGAGGGTGGTCTGCTATTTTTCTGCGGGCAGTTCGGAGGACTGGCGTCCCGACTACTCGAAGTTCGCTGCGGCCGACATGGGCCAGACGCTCGACGGCTGGGCCGGCGAAAAGTGGCTGGACACCCGCTCGACCAACGTGCGATCGATCATGGCCGCACGCCTCGACCTGGCCGTGTCCAAGGGCTGCGATGGCGTCGAGCCCGACAACGTCGACGGCTACAGCAACGCCACCGGCTTTCCGCTGACCGCGCAAGACCAGCTCGACTACAACCGCTACCTCGCCACCACTGCGCATGCCCGCGGCCTGGCGATCGGCTTGAAGAACGACGTCGGCCAGCTCGGCGCACTCGAGCCCTCGTTCGACTTTGCCGTCAACGAGCAATGCAACGAGTACACGGAGTGCGGGGGTTACTCGGTCTTCATTTCGATCGGCAAACCCGTCTTCAACGCCGAGTACAAGGCCAACTACGCGAACAACACCGACGGTGCGCGCGACAAGCTGTGCACCGCCTCGAAGGCCGCCGGCATCCGCACGCTGGTGCTGCCACTCGCCCTCGACGGATCGTTCCGCTACAGCTGCGACTGATCCGGGCCCGTCACGCCGTGACACTTCACGCCGACCCGGCAAGGGACGACCGCGGAGGACAATGACAGGCATGCACAGACAGCGGCCTCTTGAGCTATCACGGCAGCAGATCCTGGCCCATCGTCGAGATGCCAATGGACTGGTCAGGCGGATGCCACCTGGCGCGGCATCGGTGCGGCGCGCGGCGTTGGCCGGCCTTCAGGACAGCATGCCGCGAGCAGCCGTCCTCTCGTTGCATGCCCGGGTCACAGGCACGACGCCCGAAGCCTGGTCGGATTCGAGCCTTGTTCAGCTCTGGGGCCCCCGGTTCAGCGCGTACACGGTGGCCGCTGAAGATCGAGCCGTCTTCTCGCTCGGCAGGCTTGCGGCCGGCGGTGCGCAGCGGCGCAGGGCCGAGGATCTTGCCGCCCGCCTGCACCAGTGGCTTGACGGGCGGGCGATGCCTTACAGCGAGGCAGGACGAGGGATGGACGTCGCTCCCAACTCGCTGCGCTATGCAGCAGCGACGGGTACCGTCCTGATTCGCTGGGACGGTGCCCAACGGCCGATCGTCCGGACTGTCGAGCGGCCAGCGGTTGAGCCGGCGCAGGCACGACTTGAGCTTGCACGCCGGCACCTGCATGTCTTTGGGCCCTCCACGGCCGAGGGCTTCGCCGCCTGGGCCGGGATCGCGAAAGCCGCCGCAGTTGCGGCGCACAAGGCACTCGCGCCAACCCTGATCCCCGTCCGGACGCCGCTGGGCGACGCATGGATCCTCGCTGATCAGGAAGCATTGTTTCGGACGGTCGCCGAGCCGGTTGAAGGCGTGCGGCTCCTGCCGAGCGGGGACGCGTACTTCCTCCTCCAGGGCGCGGATCGCGAGATGCTGGTTCCCGCGGCGAACCGTCGCGCTGCGCTGTGGACTTCCCGCGTTTGGCCCGGCGCCGTCATGCTCGACGGCGAACTTGTCGGCACCTGGCGCCGCGCGGGCCGCGACATCACGGTCCAACCGTGGCAACGGATGTCGTCCGCAGAGCGCGATGCGGTCACAGCCGAAGCGGAATCGCTACCGCTGCCCGGCGCCGCGAATTCGACCCGCGTCCACTGGATCGCTTGAATGACGCGGCACGCGGTCGGTCGGGGGCGATTTCGCCAAGCGGGCCGTCCGCGGCGTGAATGCGGTGAACGGCAAGCTGCGGGTGGAGTTCGTCAACGCAGAGTCGTGTAGCGGCGGCTGAACGGTGGCGTACGTCGCTCTGTTTCATTCCATGCTCGGCTTGCGCCCCGTGGAGCGCCTCGCCGCCGAGCGCCTGCGCCAGGCAGGCCACCAAGTCACCACGCCCGACCTCTACAACGGGCGCACGGCCGCCACCATGGACGAGGGATACGCGCTGATGAACGCCGTGGGCTGGTCTGGCATCACGCGGCGCGCCCGCTACGCTGTGCACGCCCTGCCGGCCGACGCGGTGCTGATAGGCGTCTCCATGGGAGTGGGTGTCATCGGCACGCTGTGGCCCGAGCGGCCGCAGGCCGCCGCCGTGGTGCTCCTCCACGCGCTTGCCGCTCTGCCCGCCAACGCCCAGCCGGGCCTGCAGCTGCAGGTGCACGCGGGCGAAGCCGATGACTTCGCGCCAGCGACCGAGATCGCCGCGCTGCTGGCATCGGCCACCGAGGCGGGCGTTGCCGCCGAGGTGTTCACCTACCCCGGCGTGGGCCACTTCTACACCGACGCCTCGCGGCCCGAGCATGATGCCCACGCCGCCGAGCTGACGTGGCAGCGCATCCTGGCCTTCCTGAGGTGACCCCCATGCTCAAACATGCCCGCATCGAAGCCCGCATTCCCACGAAGGACTTGGCTCGCGCCCGCCGGTGGCATGCCGAAAAGCTGGGGCTGGAACCCACGGAGGAGCGGCCTGGGGGCTTGCGCTGGCCACCATGACTGAGCTGCGCCAGCGCGGCCTGGTGTTCGAGGTCGGGTCGGCCAGTGCCTGTCTACTCGAAGTGCTGGAGTCCTGCTGCTCGTGGTCTGTGCAGCTTTGCTCGTCCTGTACGTCACCTACCGATATCTGCGGAGGCTGCCCCCCAAGCGAGGAACATTCTCGATGCGGAGTGTGGGCGACGGCGCAAGCCCTGATGCAACGAGAATCCCTGGGCAACGACGCCAATGATGGCAAAGAGGACCGCATGATCAAAGTCACTGTGATGTACCCGTACGCCGAAGGCGCACGCTTCGACCACGTCTACTACCGCGAACGGCACATGCCGATGGTCAAGGCCAGGCTGGGCAGTGCCTGCGCCTACTACACCGTCGAAAAAGGCATGGCTGGTAGGGAGCCCGGTTCGCCGCCAGCCTTCGTGGCGATGTGCGCGTTCATCTGTGACTCGGCCGAAGGCTACCTGGCCGCCTCGCAAGAGCACCGCGCCGAGATCCGGGGCGACATAGCAAACTACACCGACATCGCGCCGGTGGTCCAGATCAGCGAGGTCGTTGTCGAGCGGTCGGATTGTTGATCGCACCGGCCGGAGTCTGACGACACCCTGGCGCCTGGTGTCGGCCGAGGTTGTGTGAAAACCCCGATCCGCGATTGGCCGCAGCTGCGTAGAGTTTGAAGGCATATCGAGGAGGAGTCGATATGGGCAGGTTCGTTGAGGGGCAGGATCGGCATCAGGTCACGTTGCTACCGGAATCGCTGGACGAGTTCATTGCCGAGGACAACGCGGTTCGCGTGGTTGACGCGTTCGTCGAGGAACTGGATCTGGCATCGATGGGCTTCGAGGGCATGACGCCGGCGGCAACAGGGCGCCCCTCGTATGACCCGGCGGTGCTGCTGAGGATCTACATCTACGGCTACCTCAACCGCGTGCAGTCGAGCCGGCGACTGGAGCGGGAGTGCCAACGCAACGT
>NZ_JBFUEB010000019.1:0-75047 GCF_056404395.1 Rhizobacter sp. P2_D12
CCACCTCGACTGGCTCGAGGAAGAAGCCATCTTCATCCTGCGCGAGACGGTGGCCGCGTTCGAGCGCCCTGCCCTGCTGTTCTCGGGCGGCAAGGACTCGTGCGTGGTGCTGCGCCTGGCCGAGAAGGCCTTCAAGAACAAGGACGCCAGTGGGCAGTTCAAGGGCCGCCTGCCGTTCCCGCTGCTGCACGTGGACACCGGCCACAACTTCCCGGAAGTGATCGAGTTCCGCGACCGCCGCGTCGCCGAGATGGGCGAGCGGCTGGTGGTGGGCCACCTCGAGGACTCGATCCAGCGCGGCACGGTGCGCCTGTCGCACCCGCTGGARTCGCGCAACGGCCACCAGACCGTCGCGCTGCTCGAAGCGATCGAGGAGCACCGCTTCGACGTGCTGATGGGCGGCGCGCGCCGCGACGAGGAGAAGGCCCGCGCGAAGGAGCGCATCTTCTCGCACCGCGACAGCTTCGGCCAATGGCAGCCGAAGGAGCAGCGCCCCGAGCTGTGGACGCTGTTCAACACCCGCATCAAGCCGGGCGAGCACATGCGCGCCTTCCCGATCAGCAACTGGACCGAGCTGGACGTGTGGCTGTACATCGCGCGCGAGAACATCCCGCTGCCCAGCCTGTACTTCGCGCACGAGCGCCAGGTGATCCGCCGCAAGGGCCTGCTGGTGCCGCTGACCGAGGTGACGCCGCCGCAAGCCGGCGAGCAGGTCGAGACCGCCGAGGTGCGCTTTCGCACCGTGGGCGACATGACCTGCACCTGCCCGGTCGAGAGCCCGGCAGCCAACGCGACCGAGATCGTCGCCGAGACGCTGAAGGTCACCGTCAGCGAACGCGGCGCGACCCGCATGGACGACCGCACCTCCGATGCGTCGATGGAGCGCCGCAAGAAGGAAGGTTATTTCTGATGAGCACGCCGCAACTTCAAGTCAAGGACCACCGCGCGCTGCGCTTTCTCACGGCCGGCAGCGTCGACGACGGCAAGAGCACGCTGATCGGGCGGCTGCTGTTCGACAGCCGCGCGATCCTGGCCGACCAGCTGGACACGCTCGAGAAGCGCGCCGCCGGGGCGCCGATCGACCTGTCGCTGCTCACCGACGGCCTGGAGGCCGAGCGCGAGCAAGGCATCACGATCGACGTGGCCTACCGCTACTTCGCGACCAAGCAGCGCAAGTTCATCATCGCCGACGCGCCCGGCCACGAGCAGTACACCCGCAACATGGTGACGGCCGCGGCCGGCAGCGATGCGGCGGTGGTGCTGGTCGACATCACCAAGCTCGACACGCAGGCGGTGCCGCTGCCGCTGCTGGCGCAGACGCGCCGCCACGCGCTGCTGGCCCACCTGCTGCGCGTGCCGAGCATCGTGTTCGCGGTCAACAAGCTGGACGCGGTGGCCGACCCGGCGCAGGCCTTCGCGGCCACCCAGGCGGCGCTGCTGGCGTTTGCGCAGCAGGCCGGCATCCAGGTGGCCGGCGTGATCCCGGTGTCGGCGCTGCGCGGCGACAACGTCACGCAGCCGCTGGCCGCCCCCTGGTACGACGGCCCGTCGCTGCTGCAGCTGCTGGAGGCCTTGCCGGCGCTGCAGGAGCGCAAGGACGGCGACCTGCTGATCCCGGTGCAGTACGTGGCGCGCGAAGGCGAAGGCACCGGCAACCAGCCGCGCACGCTGCACGGGCGCATCGCGCATGGCCGGGTGAAGGCCGGCGACACGGTGCAGCTGTTCCCGAGCGGGCAGCAGGCGGTGGTGGCCGAGGTGCGGCTGGCCGGCGAGGTGGTCGACGTGGTCGAGGCCGGGCAGTCGGCCGGCGTCGTGCTCGACCGCCAGCTCGACGTGTCGCGCGGCGACTGGATCGCCACGCCGGCCACCGTGCACGAGACGCAGCGCTTCAGCGCGACGCTGGCCTGGCTGGACACCGAACCTGCCGTGGTCGGCCGCAAGTACTGGGTGCGCCACGGCAACCGCTGGGTGCAGGCGCGCATCGCCGCGATCGAGAGCCGGCTGGACATCCACACGCTGGAGGCGATCGACGCGCACCAGCTGGCCGTCAACGAGATCGGCCACGTGATCATCGAGACGCAGCAGCCGCTGCCGGTGGAGTCGTACCAGTCGAACCGCGTCGGCGGCTCGCTGATCATCGTCGACCCGGCCAGCAACCGCACCAGCGGGGCATTGCTGGTCCATGAATGTTCGCCTTCCTGAGAGGCTTGCCCGTGCCATGACGCCTTCCACGCATTCTCTTGTCCGGCCCCGTCCCTGCAATGCCGACACCCACACTTGTCTCAACGTGGTGAAGCACCCCAGCCTGGTCTCGACGGCCGAGCGGCGCACCTTGCTCCGCCAGCAACCGGCGACGGTCTGGTTGACAGGCCTCAGCGGCGCAGGCAAATCCACCTTGGCCTATGCGGTGGAACGCCGGCTGCACGCCCAAGGGCAGTTGGGATTCGTGCTGGATGGCGACAACATCCGCCACCATCTCAGCAGCGATCTTGGCTTCTCGCCTTCAGATCGGCGCGAGAACATCCGGCGTGTCGCGGAAGTTGCCGCCTTGATGAACGACGCGGGGCTGATCGTGTTCACGGCGCTCATTTCGCCACGGCAAGAGGACAGGGAACAGGCGCGATCCATCATCGGCGACGCGAGGTTCATTGAAGTCCATGTCAGCACGGCGCTGGCCGTCTGCGAAGCGCGGGATCCGAAAGGGCTCTACGAAAAGGCTCGAACGGGAGCCATCCCCCATTTCACCGGCGTGTCGGCACCTTACGAGACCCCACCGTCTCCCGCGCTGCGCATCGACACGGACGTGTGCGGCCTCGACCAATCAGCGCAGAAGCTGATGGACTTTCTTGTCCGTCGCTGCGCCCTCGTGCCATGACATCGATCCGGCCATCCGCGTTGACGGACCGCACGGAAACCCTGCCGTCGGTGGACCTGTTCAATGGCGACGCCGACGGCATCTGCAGCCTGCACCAATTGCGCATGGCCGAACCGCGCACAGGGCGCCTCGTCAGTGGCGTCAAGCGCGATATCGACTTGCTCGGGAAGCTGGGCGACACGCATCCGCCCAGCGACATCACCGTGCTGGACGTCTCGTTCGACAGGAACGAAGCCGGCGTGCGCCGCGCACTGCAGGCAGGTGGGCGCGTACGCTACTTCGATCACCATTCGGCACGCAGCTTGTTCTGCCACCCGCGGCTGGAAAGCCATATCGACCCTTCCGCGGTTGTCTGCACATCGTTGCTGGTCGATCGCCACCTGGCCGGCCGCTTTCACGCGTGGGCCATCGCAGGCGCCTTCGGCGACAACCTGCTCGATGTCGCGCGCAGTCTTTCCGCGCAGCGCGGGCTCACCATGAACCAGACGGCGAGCCTCGAGCAGCTGGGGCAGCTCCTCAACTACAACGCCTACGGCGAGGCCATCGAAGACCTGCACTTCTCGCCGATCGACCTCTATCGAGCGGTGCACAACTTCGAGAGCCCATTCGGCTTCATCGCCGACGCAGACGAATATCGTCGCCTGGCCGCCGGCCGCGCCGACGACCAGCATCACCTCGAGACGCTCGCGCCCTATTGGCGAAGCATCGATGGCGATGTCTATCTGCTTCCGGAAACGGCATGGGCCCGGCGGCTTTCCGGAACGCTGGCGAACCGCCTCGCCCGCGAAGCGCCAGACAGGTCATTCGCGGTCCTCACGCGCCGTTCGGACGGTCACTTCCTGGTCAGCGTCCGCTCGCCTGCGCAGCGCAATTCGGCGGAAGCGTTGTGCCGTCTCTATCCAGGTGGCGGTGGACGGCATGCCGCCGCCGGCATCGATCGTTTGCCGGTGAGCGAACTGGAGCAGTTCATCGCCGACTTTTCAAACCACATCACAGGGAAGCCCTCATGACCCATCAGCCGCCCATCTCCACATCCAATCCGGGCCGCCCGCGCCCGCTTCTGATGGTGCCGCTGCGTCGGTGCGGAAGCCACGCGCTGAGACTCAGGCTGAATTTCAGTGAAGGCTTCTACTCGCCTTACCCCCTGCACATCGTCGATTTCATGCCGCTGCTGCCCCTCTATGGCGATTTGACCGAGGACCGCAACTACTTCCAGCTCGTCGTGGACGTCGTCGGCCTGCAGGCCGCAAGCATGGTGAAGTGGCCCGACGTGGCGTTCGACCCGGGCGAGATCTTCGACGCAATCAAGGCGGACAAGCGCAGCGTGCATCGCGTGGTGTGGGAGCTTCTCTTGCGCAGCGGCGAACGGCACCATGCGCGCGTCGTGATGGACAAATCGCTGGACAGCATCCACTACGCCACCGAGCTGATGGGGCTCTTTCCGGACATGTTGTTCCTGAACGTGGTGAGGGACCCGCGCGCCCAGGTGGCCTCGATGAACCGCGCGATCATCCATGACTTCGACAGCACGCTCAATGCGATGACGTGGGTCGCCGCCCATGATGCGGCCCAGCGTCTCGTCCAGGCCCATCCAGAGCGCGTCCTCACCATCCGGTACGAGGATTTCCTCGCTGACCAGGAGCTCGTCCTGCGTGGCATCTGCGACTTCATCGGGTTGGACTTCCTTCCGCAGATGCTCGACGTGGCGGCTTCCACCGAAGCACGGCAGATGTCGAAGTTGTCGGACCTGTGGTCATCCAACTGCTTCGGCCCCATCCCGGCCAACAGGGACAAGTTCAAGAGCCAGCTGGGCATCGACGAAATCGAGATCATCGAGACGGTGGCGGGAGAGCACATGCGCTCCTACGGTTATGAATTCATGACCGACGCGAATGCTCCCATTCCAGACGAGGCGGTCCTCGCCTCGCGCGCCCAGCGATCCGCCCTGGGTCGGGCGCAGGCATGGAGCCAGCTCAGCACCGCCAACTACCGCGACTTCGTTCTGCGACGGGTCAGGGCGGACCACCTGGCCTGCGTACGCGAACGCTTGAGCCTCGCGCACCCATCTCGGCTTGATGTCGCGACCGCCCCGACATGAGGCCGTGACCGCCGTGGCGCCTGAGCTGGGCGCCCCGCATGCCGCCTTGGACTGATATCGGTTCCACAGAATACCGAATGGCAGCTATCGCCGATCCCGATGGCACGGTGCAAACCCTGTCGATACCCCTGCAGACGCAAAGCCACAAACTGTTGTCCGGCACCTTCAGCGGTCAAGCTTGTATCCACTTGTTTCAGTCGCTGAAACCGCTTCCGCCCGGGCTTCCCTGACGCAGCGCCGCGCTCCGAGGGTCCCCGCAGTTCCTGCCAGGCGCTGTCAGATGGGCTGGCATCAAACCTGCGCATGTAGTCCCGTATGCACCCGGTGCTGAAGGTTCGTGAAAGTCCTTCAGCGCCACCCCAGCAAACGGACATGAGCAAGGACCTGCAAGCATGAAGCACACGATTCCCGAGGGCCAGAGCCGGTCGCGCGCCGCGTTGGCGCTGACCTCCCTCTTCCTGGCGGCTGCCGTCCTCAGCGGCTGCGGCGGCAAGGATTCGGATTCCGCCGCCGCGGCGCCGAGCCCGAGCGCCGATGCGCCCGCCCAGCCGCCCGTCGTGGGCGGCAATGACCCCAACCCTCCGGTCAACGAACCCGCACCGGCCCCGGCGCCCCCGTCGCTGCCGACCCCCGGCGCCCCGGCCGCGCCCGCGCCGACGCCCGCGCAGCAACTGCCCGCCGGCGTCGACATGAGCAAGCCCGGCGTGGCCGTCGTGCCGACCAAGGCCACCGCGTCGAGCGCCAACGGCGGCAACACCGCCGACAAGGCGATCGACGGCGTCGTCACCAACAACAGCCGTTGGGAAAGCTCGCAGAGCGACGACAACTGGATCCAGTTCGACTTCGGCGCCAAGACCCAGATCGGCTACATGAAGCTGGTGTGGGAGAACGCGTACGCCAAGGAATACACCATCCAGGTCTCCGATGACGGCCAGACCTGGTACCAGCTGCGCTACGTGGCCGACAGCAAGGGCGGCACGGAAGAGTTCTACAACCTGAACGCCAACGTCCGCTACGTCCGCGTCAACGGCGTCAAGCGCGCCACCAACTACGGCTACTCGGTCATCGAGGCGAGCTTCAAGTCGCCGGGCAGCGACAACACGCTGGGCTCCACGGTCGCCACCTCGTACATCCCGCACCCGGCCGACGGCTCCCAACTCGTCGCGCCGCCGGCCTCGAAGGCGCCGATCGAAACCGTGCAGTTCTCGCTGCCCGACGGCACCCTGGTCACCCGCTTCGGTTTCGTCGGCCGCCCGCGCCACGCCCGTGAGCGCGGCGAGGCCTGGAACGAAATCGGCTACGGCCCGAACGACACCGTCGATGCCAACGGCAACCCGCAGGACAAGGGCGGCGGCGTCTACCTGAACTTCGTCGCCAACTACTTCAAGAACCGCACCTGGGGCACCGAGTTCATCGACAACAGCAAGGTGGCCGGCGTCACCAAGCCGACGCTGGTCGTCAACCAGTACTTCCAGGAAGCCCAGCGCGGCGGCGGCCATTCGTTCTTCCGTCGCTTCGACAACGCCGGCGTCACCGACTACGGCTGGATGTCGCCCGGCGACCTGCTGGACGACACGACCTACACCGACGGCTTCGTCGACAAGACCTCGTGCCCGGTCGTGCCCAAGCCGCCGCAGACCGCGCTGCTGAAGCCGAACAGCGGCTACAACGGAGTCATCGGCGCCAATGACGGTTGCAGCGTGGTGCTCAGCGAGTACCCCGGCTACAACTCGCTGGTGCCGGACGCCAACGGCGTGATGGTGCCGAACGGCCCGCACGTCAACGGCCGTGCGCTGAAGTCCGGCGACGTGATGGAGTTCACCGGCTCGTTCTTCTCGTCGCGTGCGGCGATGGATGCCGTCGGCGACGCCGGCGCCTTCCGCTACTACACCAACGAAGTCACCTACGTGATGGGCGAGGGCCTGCGYCCCTGGTACGGCGTGCAGCCGCGCCTGATGAACGCGCCGATCCCGGAGTCGGCGCTGTCGGGCGGCATCGGATCGACCTCGTACGACTACTCGGACAACAGCCCGCTGATGTTCCAGCAGCCGCACAACCACATCGGCATGCAGAACATGCAGCGCTTCGTGGAAGGTCGCCGCTGGTTCCACACCAGCATGCAGACCGGCGACCACACCGAGAACGGCAACGACCGCAACCAGGCCGCGGTGGGCCTGCAAGGGCCGATGTTCAACCAGTCGACCTGCTTCGGCTGCCACATCAACAACGGCCGCAGCCTGGCGCCAACCGTCGTGAACCAGCGCATCGACACGATGGCGGTGCGCACGGCCGAGACGGACTCCAGCGGCCGCCAGGTGCCGCACTCGATGTACGGCCTGGGCGTGCAGATGAACGCCAAGCCGTCCACCGACGCCGTCAAGCGTGACTGGGGCACCGGCGTGCGCGTCGCGGGCTTCGAGCTCAAGACCGTGAAGCTGGCCGACGGCACCTCGGTCGAGCTGAGCAAGCCGAAGATCGCGTTCGACGGCCCGACCCCGACCGTGTTCTCGGTGCGCAGCGCCCAGCCGGTGATCGGCATGGGCCTGCTCGAAGCGATCCCGGATGCCGACATCATTGCGCGTGCCAAGGCCACCCCGGACGCCGACGGCGTCAAGGGCGTCGCGAACTACGTGTTCGATCCGGAAACCGGGGCCGTGCGCCTGGGCCGCTATGGCTGGAAGGCATCCAAGGTCAGCCTGCGCCACCAGGCCGCCGCGGCCGCTCTGCTGGACATGTCGGTCACGACGCCGCTGTTCCCGAACCGCGACTGCCTGTACGGCCCGGCCAAGTGCACCACCACCAACCGTGTCGACGCGGGCCTGACCGACGATGCGCTGACGCTGCTGGAGCGCTATGTCGCGCTGCTCGCGGTGCCGGCGCAGCGCAGCCTGGCCAGCGGCTTCCCGAAGGGCGTGTCGGCACTGTCGGCACTGAACGTGGATCCGGCCAAGGTCACGGCCGGCGCCAAGGTCTTCACCGACATCAAGTGCGGCAGCTGCCACACCGTCGAGATGAAGACCGGCAACACGCACGAGTTCGCCGAGGTGCGCAACCAGACGATCCGGCCGTACACCGACATGCTGCTGCATGACATGGGCCCGGACCTGGCCGACAACCTGACCGAAGGCCTGGCCACCGGCGGCATGTGGCGCACGTCGGCGCTGTGGGGCATCGGCTACACCGAGCTGGTCGCCAAGGGCATGAAGGTCGGCTACATGCACGACAGCCGCGCCCGCACCCTCACCGAGGCCATCATGTGGCACGGCGGTGAAGGCACGGCCAGCCGCGATCGCTTCGCGGCGCTGAGCAAGGCCGATCGGGACGCCATCCTGGCTTTCCTGAACTCGCTGTAAGGCGCTGAGTCCCTCGCAAACGCCGCCTTCGGGCGGCGTTTGTCATTGGGGATGTGACCATCCTCACTTCAGTCCACGGCGCCAGGGGTTTACCTTGCGGGTGCAGTGCGCACGCACGCCCGACCCAGGCCTGCGACCCGATCGACGCGAACCCGCTCCTTGCAGGTGCGCAACACAGACGCTGAGCTCGCATGGGGAAGCCGGTATTTGCCAACGGCATGGAGGTGTCGAGCAAGTCCATGGACGGCAAGTCGATCTGTGCCTTCCCGGACACATGCTTCACGCCGCCACTGACCCCCGCCACACCGCCGGGCGTGCCCGTGCCCTACCCGAACACCGGCCTGGCCTCGGACACGACCGACGGCTCCAGCACGGTCAAGGTCGGCGGGAAGGAGGTGATGCTCAAGAACAAGTCGTACTTCAAGCAAAGCACGGGCGACGAGGCCGGCTGCGCGCCCAAGAAGGGCGTCGTAACCAGCAAGATCAAGGGCAAGGTGTATTTCAATGCCTGGTCGATGAACGTGCAGATCGAAGGCGAAAACGTCGTACGGCACCTCGACCTGACCACGCACAACCATGCTTCGCAGCCTGGCAACTCGCCACCGATGACGCACATCGCCTCCCAGGCGCTCGCCAAGATCCCGGGTTGTGGCAAGGATGCCTCCGAGGTCGAGTCGAAGTGCACCGGCGACCCGGAGCCCGACCACTGCCCCGGCGCATTGGCGACGCCGGTCGAGGCCGGCCAGAAGAACTGGATTCGTGACCAGCTCGGCCGGCCCAAGCCGGCGCGTACCCCGACCACCCACCCAAGCGCCCCGGCCGCGATGAGCGGTCACGGGCCGCTGGCGCCGACCTCCGAAGCCGCGACCATGCAGGCAGGGGCCATGGCAGAGAAGGATGCGGACGCGAGCCCGTGCGCGAAAGCGATGCGCTGCCACCTGCGGCCCTTCAATGCCACGCCTGCCGATGGCAAATCCGGCTGCTGCCCCGGCCAGACGCCGCACCACATTCCGCCGAAGACCCTGCTGATCGGGGTCGTCGAGGGCTATGACGACAACACCGCCCTGTGCGTCTGCATGGAAGGGATGACACAGCACGCGGGCTCGCACGGCAAGAACCACCGGGCCATCGACTACCTGGCCGAGCGCGCCAAGAAGGCCGGCAAAATCGACGCCCAGAACAAGTGCTCGCTGGACACCTACAACGGCGTCTGCGCGGCGGCCGTCGCTGCACAATGCGGTTGCGAGGAGGACTGCATCAAGGCACAGCTGGACAAGTCGTTCACGCAGAAGCAGCGCGACACCCAGATCACGCACAAGCCGTCTTTCAGCAAACAGCCGATCGAAGGCTTCCAAGGCCAGCTGGACCAGAAGTTCCCGGTTCCGGTCAACCGGGGTACCACTCGCTGACGAAGAGAAAGCAACCGCACGATGGACCATCAGGAATCCACCTTTCTTGCCGGCTGCGCGCCGTTCCACGACTTGTGCTTCGTCGCGAAGCAACTCGACGAGCTGGCGGCGCAACAGGTCAACAATTCGACATTCCTCGTGCTGGACGGCGGCGCCTGGACCAAGTATCCGGAGTCGGTGGGCTGGCCCGCGGTGGCGGCGGCCACCATCAAGCCGCCGGGTCAGCGTCGGGCGCTCGTGTTCATCGGTGCGGACAAGGACGTGTGGGAGATCGACACCGAGACGCTGCAGCAGACGGACGGCGAGATGCGCGAAGCCCGGTTCGCGCTCGCATCCCTCGCGGCCATCGAAAACGTCGTCTTTGCCTGCGGCATGGGCCGCGAGGTGTTGCGGCGCGATGCGCCCGGGGTCTGGCAGCGCATCGGTCCGCCGTTGGGCGAGCACGAGCCCGGCATCATCGGCTTCGAAGACATGGCCGGCTTCTCCACGGGCGAGATGTATGCCGTCGGCTGGCAGGGGGAAATCTGGCTTTGCCATCAGGGCGCGTGGCATCGCATCGACAGTCCGGTATCCGCCAACTTGAACGCGGTGTGCTGCACCCCGGACGGCTGGGTCTATGCGGTGGGCGACGAGGGCACCGTGCTGCGCGGACGAGGCGAGGTCTGGTCGGTGCTCGACACCGGACGCCAGGAGAACCTGCAGGACGTCTGCTTTTTTGAGGGCAACGTCTTCGTTGCCAGCGACTTTCGCATCCTGTGCCTGGACGGTGACGCGCTGGTGCCGGACACCCGGTTCAGCGGCCCGGCCCGGCCCACCAGTTGCCTGCGGCTGTTGGCGGGCGAAGACGGCGTGATCTCGATGGGGCCCAAAGACCTGTATCTGTTTCGCGGCGGGCAGTGGGCTTCGTTGATCTGAGGACGAGTTCGTCGGCTTTCGTGGGCTGGCCCTACCTGTTCTGAAGGCGATGGAGCCCGATTGAACCTCTTGCTGGTCGAGGATGACGCGCTGCTGAAGACGGTAGGTGTGGCCGAGCCGTTGGCCGCAGCGCTTGCGCTCATTTCACCCTGAGCCGCGAATTGAGCTGGCCGCACTTGGCGGCCCATCTCGGGCCACCGAGGAGTCAGATCCCAGCCCCGCCGAAAGACACCCGCAGCCCAACCCACCCCGCCCGCGGCGCCCCCGGCGCCACGAACTGCTCGTTCCTCCAATCCGCCGGCGCCTGCACCGCCCCATTCGCAGCGAACCCATTCGTGCCGAGCAGCCCGCCCGTCGAATAGCGGCGATCGAACACGTTCGACACCTTGCCGAACACCTCCCACCCCGGCCGGAGTTTCCAGCTCGTGGTCAGGTCCAGCAAGGCAAACCCCGCCGTGCTGCCGCTGCCGAAGAAGTCCACGCCATCGGCCTGGTGGGCATTGTTCTCGTTGCCACGCACGTACTGCTTCGACTGCGCCCGCACTTGCGCACCGACGCTCCAGCTCGGCGTGGCCTGCAGGTCCACGCTGAGCTTGAGCGTGTGCGCCGGCAGGCCCGGAAGCCGGTTGCCCTTGCGCACCTCGATCTCGTCGTCGCCGGTGCAGGCCGCGCTGGTCTCGGCCGTGCTGTTGGATTCGGAGACCAGGCAGGCCGACGAGTCGAAAGTGGCGCGCAGCCAGCTGTACGACAGCGCCCAGTTCAGCGTGCCGGTCTGCTGCGACACGCCCAACTCCACGCCCTGGCGCACCGTGCGCCCGACGTTGCTGAAATACCCCGCCGACAACCCGTTGCTGATGAACAGCAGGTCGTCCCGGTTGATGGTGCGGAAGACCGACGCGTTCCACCGCAGCCCCTCCGCCAGCGAGCCGCGCACGCCCGCCTCCAGCGTCTGCGAGACCACCTGCTTCAGCGGCGGGTCCGACTGCAGCGCATTCGGCAGCACGCAGGCATGGGCCGGGTCCGAGCAGCCCAGCTCGATCGGGCTGGGCGCGCGGTTGCCCTGGCTCCAGCTGCCGTACGCGGTGAAGGTGGGCGTCACCTGCCAGGTCGCGCCGAGGGCCGGGTTGAACTTGCGGTAGCGGTCTTGCGCGTCCAGGCTGGTCGGCAGCCCCAGCTCGACGCGGCCGTCGTCCTCCGTGCTGACGCGCGTGTCGTTGTAGCGTCCCGAGACGGTGAGCTGCAGGTCGGTCCGCAGCGCGAACAGGTCGCTGAAGTAGACACTCGTGGTGCGGCTGCGACCGGAGACCTTCGCGTCGATCTCCGCGGCCTCGGTCGGAATCACTGCACGGCTCGCGTCGAGCATCCCCTCGGCCTCGCTCTGCTCGAAGTGGTTGCGCGAGCGGTCGTGCGACAGCCCGAAGGTGACGCGATGCGGCTGGGCATTCCAGGTCGCCTGCACCGCCAGGCCTTCGCTGTCGGTGCGCGTGCGGGTGCGGTTTTCGACGCCGGTTTCCTCGACCGCGGGCGGGTCGTAGTCGTCGTTCAGGTCGCCGTTCAACGTCGACGCGCGGTTGCGGCGCGCGTAGGCCGTCGCCGCCATCTCCCACTGCGGGCCCAGCTGGGCGGTGGTGTTGAAGGTCAGCAGTGTCGCCTCGTTGTCGGTCAGGTCGGGCCGGGTGTAGACCTGCTCGCGGCGCTGCGCCAGCATCGACTCGGGCAGCCCGCCGTTGCCGATCAGCTGGTTGTCGGCATGGCCCAGGCTCAGGTCCCACGAGAAGCCGCTGCTGCGCTGCCCACCCTTGACGAACAGCTGCCGCACGCGCGACGGCGACTCGTCGCGCCAGCCGTCTTCGTTCAGCGCACTGAAGGCCATGAAGAGATGCCCCGCCTCACCGAGCTTGCGGCCGTGGGTCAGCTCGGTGCTGATGCGGCCGAACGAGCCGCCTTCCACCTCGATCCCGGTGCCGGGGTGCGTATCGCCGCTCTTGGTCTGCATCGACAACGCACCGCCCAGCGTGTTCAGCCCGAACAGCGGATTGGAACCCGGCAGCAGCGTGATGTTGGCGATCGCGGCGCGCGGCAAGAGGTCCCAGTTGACGACGTCGCCGAAGGGTTCGTTGACCCGCACGCCGTCGAGGAACACCGACAGCCCCTGCGGCGTGCCGAGCAGCGGGCTGGCGGTGAAGCCGCGGTAGTTCACGTCCATCTGGTACGGGTTGCCCTGCACCTCGTTGACGTTGACGCTGGGCAGCTGCGTGCGCATGAACTCGGGCAGGTTCAGGCTTTGCAGCTGGCGCAGCCGACGGTCGGTGGCGGTCTGGACGTTGGACGGGATCTGGTCCTTGGGCACGCCGGTGCCCGGCACGGGCGTGGTCTGCACGACCTCGACCTCGGGCAGCACGACGACGGGCGGGGCCGCCGTCGGTGCCGAAGCCGGCGTCGAAGCTGATTGCGCGTAGGCGGCGGGCGAGAGGGCGGTCAATGCCAGCAGCGCAGCGTTCGCACGGGGGTGATGCATCTCGGGTCTCCGGTGGTGTGTCGTCCTTGTCTCGGAGTTGCGGGAGTCGTCCGGGTGGTGGGTGCCCCACGCTAACAAGCGGGGTCGATGCAGGCCAGGGAAAAATTCCCGGCAGCGCTGCTCGTTAACACCAAGGGCGATCTGTCCTGTCGGACCGGCCTTGACGATGCCTTCGTCCCGCGAGTAGATTGCGGGCACTTTCGGCGCCTCACTGGGCGCAACCTCAGCGGCACGCTCGCCACACGGCCGGCACAGCCCGTCAGCGCAAGTTCTTTGCGCGCTGCATCCACGATGTATCAGCGCTTGCGGTGCCACCGACTCGAGTCGGTGCACGGCGAGGTTCATGGCGTGCGCCCGGCTGGCGCGTGCGCTCCAACGTGCGGAAAGATCATGAAGACTCTCTCACTCTGTATGGCTGCGATGCTGCTCGGTTGCGCAGCGGCGTTCGCACAGAACGCGCCCCTGCCGAAGCCCGTGGCTTTCACGGCGAACTTTCAATCGATCAAGGCAGAACTCGAGAAACCGGATGAGGTGTTCGACCTCGGCGATTTCACTCTCTCCCTGCAACGAATGCTCGACCCGAGCATCGACATCCCCGCCAACCTGAAGCGAATCGATGCCATGGTGGGGGAGGTCAAGGTGACGTTCCCCGTCATGGCGAACAGCAGGGTGAAGGTGGAGGCCCTGAAGAAGTACCTGTACGTGGCAGGCCCGTGGAACGGCAACCGCCCTTTCCAGTACGACCTCGACGACCCTCTGGGTCAGAACATTCGCAACAAGCTCCTGTCCAGCTATCTCGACAGCCACAAGGGGAACTGCGTTTCGATGCCGAGCCTGTTCGTCGTCCTCGGTCAAAGGATCGGCCTGGACGTGACGCTCACGACCGTACCCACGCACGTCTTCGTCAAGTACCGCGACGAGAGTGGGCAGTTCTACAACATCGAGACGACAAGCGGCGGCGGATTCGCTCGCGATGTCTGGATGCGACAGCTCTACGAGATGACCGACCTGTCCTTGAAAACCGGCATCTACATGCGGCCGCTTTCAAAGAAGGAGGCAGCGGTCCAGGTGGTCGACACCTTGCTCGAGTTCTATGCAGCGAACGGCGTCATGCAACCTCGCGTGGACCTGGCACTGCTCTCGCTGCGCCACGCGCCGAGACACGTCAACGGCATGTTGCACCTCGCAGCAGCCTACGGTTTGATGGCCGAGGTCTCCTACATGTTCGACTACAACAGCCCCGACCCACGGATGACATTGAAGGAGCGGCTCAAGTACCAGGACTTGATGCGAGAGGCCATGGAATGGGATCAACGTGCCCAGTCGCCCGGTTGGCGCCCCAGCAGCCCGGAAGCCGAGTCCGCCTATCTCAGGCGGATCGAGGACACCAAGAAGTCTTTGTAGACAACAGCAACCTGGAGAACAGAAGATGTCCAATCGAATCGACCTCAAGCCTTGGGTGATCATGCTTACCCTGACATCTCTGCATGAAGGCGCGGCGGCGCACTACACGCAGCCAGATCCCATCGGCCTTGCCGGAGGTATCAACTCATACGCATACGTCGGCGGAAACCCGATCACCCGGATTGATCCCGCGGGACTCGAGTGGGTCTATGTCCAATCAACCGGCCAGATGTATTACCAACCCACAGCCAATCTCGGAGGTGGCCCCCCGCAGCCAATCGGCGGGCCCATGTACGCCGGCCATGGTGCAGGAGTGAACAACCCTGCGCTCGATCTCATTCCGTCAGTGGGTCCATTGCCGGCCGGCACCTACACCATCGGCCAACAACAAAACAATGTCACAGGGTCCGGTTTGAGTTTGCCCGGCTCGATGCGTCTCACCCCGGACGCGAGCAACTGGATGCATGGTCGATCCGGTTTCCTCATCCACGGCGACAACAGCGCCGGGATTCAATCAGCATCCGAGGGATGCATCATTCAACCCAGAAGCATTCGAGATCTGATGGGCGCAAGCCAGGATCGCGCGCTTCGTGTCGTTCCATAGCCATGCGCGCACTTTCCGGTCTCGTTGTTGGGTTGTTGCTGGCCAGCGTTGCGTTCGCCATTGACGATCGCGCCATGGAGGTGCCGGCAGGCGGGCAGGTCATCGTCGAGAGAACTCACGCCAGTCAATCGGTACGCGCGGTGATCGCCACGGCAGCGATATCAGGAACGACGGAATCACGCGACGTTTCGGCGCTCGTCGAGCGAGAGTGCACACCACGGGACAGCCCATGCAGCCTCGTCACGGGACTTGAAATTGCCGTGAATGGTCGACAACTCGTTGTTCCCCGATCGTCCTTCCGTGGCCTCGGCAACGTTCGAACTGCCGCGCTGATCCCGAAGCGGGAGTCCTTCCATCTTGTCCTTCGCGGAGGGGACGGAGCAGAAGGATTTGTTGCAACCATCGTGTTCGATCGGGATCGCGTACTCAAACGCATGCTTGCCAGCAGCTTGGCCCCGAAGGACGCACTCGAGGAGACGACCTATCGGATTCAGAAAGAGTCATTCGATCAGTAGGGCAGGCCCTTGCATTCCAAGACGATCATCGGATCAGCGCTTCTGATGGCGGGGCTAGACGCCCCGTGTCATGCAGCGCCAAGCCACCAGTGCGGTTCGGCCCCGCCTCCTCTGACCGCGGCGGTCAACGCGAGCCACGGCTCGTTCGTCTTCATCTTTCCGCGCCAATTGAAGGAAGACAATACAGGTTGTCAGACCCTGTGGAATGCGCGGGGAGAGGTCGTCTTCGTCTTGACGTTCAAGCGCGGTCTAGTCACTTCTTATGAGGAGTTCCCGAGGTCCGGGGGGCTTGGTCTCTCTTGCGCGTACCGAGGCAGAAAGCTTCGCACGGCTTCTGATGAATGCCCCTCGTACGACGAGATCGCCTCGCGCTTCAAGACATTGCCCGAGGAAGAAGAGCCCCAAGTCCCTGCGAATGTCGACCCTAGAAGAAACTGAGACATGAAAGCCGTACTGGCTGCGCTGCTGGCGCCGATGAGTGCGCCACTGCTGTACGTTCTCGCCACATTCGCGTGGTCCGGTTACCGCGCTTCAGGTCCAGGGCATGCAGGAAAGTTGGTAGACGAGTTCCTGTTTGCCCTGCTGCCGCCGAGCTACTTTCTGAGCCTTGGCATCGGAACACCTGTCGTGCTGGTGCTTCAGCGAGTACAGCGCCTGACCATGTGGCGATGTGTCGCGGTCGCGGCGCTGATCGGCGCGACCCTCGGTCTGTGCGCGACCTTCTCGTTCTTCGGTCCGCCCGAGAACCACATGCCGCCGTCGGCCCGACTTGCGCTGTCCGTTCTCGGCGCGCTGGCCGCAACGATCATCGCCCTGGTGTTCTGCGGCGTCGCCGGGATGCCGGTCAGACGCCGCGGACTCTGACAACGTTTGATTCCCGCTGAGATGATCAAGCTTTCAACTCGACTCATCCCGACATTGCTGTCGTGGGTTGTCATCACGGCCTGTTCACCTCAGCAACCCAACGATCTTGTATGGGCAGCTTCGAGCGGCAACCTCCCGCGTGTGAAGGAAATGATTTCGCAGAAGGTGAATGTCAATGCACGCGCGTTCGACGACGGTCAAACCGCGTTGATCGCTGCGGCTCGCAATGGCAGGCAGGACATCGTGGAGTTTCTGGTCGCCAACGGTGCAGATGTCAATCTGAAGGATGCCGCGGGAACCCCGTTGTACTGGGCCGCCTTCGAGGGCCAGACCACCGCCTACAACTACTTTCGCGCTCATGGTGGACGACTCAACACTGACGAAGCAGCGCTTGCTCATCTGCTGCGCGTGTTGAACGAGAAGGGGTTGCCTGAGCTTGCCATGGCCGTCAAGACAGCTTCGGCCCAAGAGAAAGGCTGAAGCATGAAGGTCACTCCGCAGAACATCTACCGATGGACCACCATCGCGTGGCTCGCAGGCATGAGCGTCCATCTCATGGGATTCATCCTGCAGCACCGCCATCGGTTGCCGACGGATGAGGTCTACGCACAATTCCTGTCTTTTCAGATCGCAGATCGCGAGCTTTTCCTTCACCTTTCTCCCTTATTGGATTGGCGGATTGCTTCTCGCTCTTCTCATCGAGTTCGTGATATTCAAACGCAAAGCGCATTGAGGGCTGCGGGGCAGCAGCCGCTGCTTCCGATGCGCCCTAAGCCCCCGCCGTGCTGATCACCTGATGCCGTATCGCCAGGTGCACCAGCGCCGCAGAGGTGGCCACGCCGAGCTTGTCCTTCACCACCGTCTGCAAGTTGGCAACCGTCTTCGGGCTCAGCTTCAGCAGCTCGGCGCACGCGCCCGCCGAGTGGCCTTGCGCCAGCAGCCGGAACACTTCGAACTCGCGCGCGCTCAGCTCGGCGAGCCGGTCGGCCTCGTCGTGCGGGTCGCGTTCGAGCAGCGTGGGCGACAACTCTCGGCCCAGGTAGCGGCGCCCGGCATGCAGCTCGCGCACCGCGTCGACCAGGCATTCGGGCGGGCTCGCCTTGGTGAGAAACCCCCTCGCGCCGGCCTGCAGCGCGCGCCGCACCAGCACCGCTGCGTCGTGCATGCTGAACACCAGCAGCCGCGCCCGCGCGTCGTGCAGCAGCACGCGGCGCAACAGCTCCAGCCCGCCGCCGGCCGGCATCGCCAGGTCGGTGACCAGCACGTCGGGCCGCAGCGCGATGAAGGCCGCACAGGCCTCGTCGGCGTCGCCGGCCTCGGCGATCACCTGGATGTCGCCCGCCTGGTCAAGCAGCCGCAGGTAGCCGCTGCGCACCACCGGGTGGTCGTCGGCCAGCAGAACGCGGATCATGCGGGCACCTCTTCAGGCAACGCGGCTGCACGCCATCCGGCCGGCATCGGCACGCGCAGCACCAGCTGCACCCCGGCACCCGGCGACGCGCGCACCTCCAGCTCGCCGCCCAGCGCCGCGGCACGCTCGGTGGCGCCCAGCAGGCCAAGGCCACGGGTCACGGCGGCCAGGTCCATGCCCTGACCGTCGTCCTCGACGCTGAGCTGCAGCTCGCCCTGCACGCTGTGGCCCAGCTTCACGTGCACGGTACTGGCGCGCGCATGCCGCATCAMGTTGGTCAGGGCCTCCTGCGTCACGCGGTAGAGCGCGATGTCGATGGCGTCACCGAGCTCGCACGGCAAGGCCTCGTGGTGGAAGATGCAAGCCACGCCGCTGCGCTCTTCCCACGCCTCGCACAGCTCCTGCAGCGCGGCGACCAGGCCCAGCTCGTCGAGGTTGGCCGGGCGCAGCCGGCGCAGCATGCCGCGCACCGCCTGGTAGAGCTGCTGCGCCGCGCGGTCGGCCCGCTCGACGGACGCCAGCGTGGCCGCCCGGTCGGCCGCGCCGCACAGGCGGATCAACGCGGTTTCGGCGCGCACCGCGGCGCAGCCCTGGCCCAGCTCGTCGTGCAGCTCGCGGGCCAGCGCCAGGCGCTCGCCCTCCTGCAGCGCGATCAGCTGGCGTGCCAGCTCGCGGTTGTGCATCAGCAGCTCGCGCGCCTGCGCTTCGGCCTGCTCGCGCAGCGCCAGCTGCGCGCGGGCATCCTGTGCGCGGCGCAGCGCGTACCAGGCCAGCCCGCCGGCCAGCACCGTCAGGCTGAAGGGCAGCTCGTCGGCCTGCCAGTGCTCGCGCGGCACGGCCCAGCGCTGCACGAGCTCGCCCAGTTCGAAGAAGGACGCCATGCCGTAGCTCGCCAGCGTGGCCAGCACGACGACGCAAGCGTCGCCCAGCGAGCGACGGCGCCGCGTGCGCAGCTCAGATGCCGCCACGCGACAGGCCCATGCGTTCGACGATGAGCCCCTCCTTGATGAACTGCTGGCGGCAGACCTCGGCGTACTCTGCCGTGCCGAGGTAGTCGATCTGCTGGTCGTACTTGGCCAGTTCCTGGATGAACAGCGGGTCGAACATCGCCTTCTTGAACGCGTCGTGCAGGGTCGTCACCACCTCGGCCGGCAGCCCGCGCGGCCCCCCCAGCCCGTAGGGCGACATCGCGACGATGTCGTAGCCCAGTTCGCGCAGCGTCGGCACCTGCGGCCAGCGCTTCGAGCGCTGCGCCGCGAAGGTGGCCAGCAGGCGCAGCCGGCCCGAATCGACGAAGGGCCCGAAACCGGTGGAGTTGACGCCGGCCATCACCTGGCCGGAATCGATCGCGATCATCTGCTCCGAGGTGCCCTTGTAGGGCACGTGGATGTACTTCAGGCCGCGCGCGGTGAACAGTTCCTCCAGCACCACGTGCGGCGTGGTGCCGACGCCGTTGGTCGCGATGGTCAGGCGCCCGGGGTTCTTGCGCGCGTAGGCGAACAGGTCGTCGAGCTTGCGCAGCTTGCTGGCCGCGCTGACCAGCACGCCGAAGGTGACGCCGGAGACCTGGAGGATCGGCGTCACGTCGCGGATCGGGTCCCACAGCACCTTCTGCGTGTGCACCGCGCGGAAGATCGGCTGCGGCAGCTGCGCGATCGTGTAGCCATCGGGCTCGGCCTGCTGCAGCACCGGCATGGCCAGCGTGCCGCCGGCGCCGCCGCGGTTCTCGGTGACGACCGGCTGGCCCAGGTGGTGCGAGGCCAGCTCGGCCAGCAGGCGCAGCGAGATGTCGGTCGCGCCGCCGGCCGGCCACGGGATCCACAGCGTGACCGGGCGCGACGGGTACGGCGACTGCCCATGCGCCAGCGGCCACGCGCTGAGCGCAGCGGCAGCACCGACGAACCCGCGTCGCGTGACGGTCATGCGGGCGGCCCTCCGCGCTTCGTCAAACCACCGAAGCCGCGCTGCGGGTCATAGCCCCAGCACGCCACGACGAAGAACACGACCAGGCAGCCCAGCACCACCCACGGCGCCACGCCCGGGTCCTTGCCGTACAGCGCGAAGCGGATCCACTCCACCGCGTGCGTGAACGGGTTGAAGCGCGCCGCCTGGTACACCCATTCGGCGCCCGACTCCTGCAGCTTCCACAGCGGGTAGAGCGCGGTGGACAGGAAGTACATCGGGAAGATCACGAAGTTCATCGTGCCGGCGAAGTTCTCCAGCTGCTTGATGTGCACCGACAGCAGCAGGCCCAGCGCGCCCAGCATCAGCGCGCCGCACACCAGCGCCAGCAGCGCGTGCAGCCCGGCCCACGAGAACAGCGGCAACTCGGTGCCCAGCAGCATCGCCACCACCACGAAGGCCAGCGCCTGCAGCACCGACAGCAGCGCGGTCGCGCACAGCTTGCAGAACAGCAGCCACGAGCGCGGCAGCGGCGCCGTCAGCAGCAGCCGCATCAGGCCCATCTCGCGGTCGTACACCATCGCCAGCGACGACTGCATGCCGTTGAACAGCAGCACCATGCCGACCAGGCCCGGTGCGATGTAGACGTCGTACGGGATGTAGGTGTCGTAAGGCTCGACGATGGCGACGCCGAACACGTTGCGGAAGCCGGCCGCGAACACCGCCAGCCACAGCAGCGGGCGCACCAGGGCCGACACCAGCCGGCCGGTCTGCTGCGAGAACTTGAACAGCTCGCGCACGACGATGGCCTGCAGCGCTTGCAATGCATGCGCGATGCCGTGGCGCGCCGCCGGCTCGGCCTCGACCACGGGAGGAGTCACGGGTTTCACCGCGTCGCTTTGCATAGCTTCTCCGGTGCATCGGCCCCCAGCGTGTCGAGAACCTCCGTCGGGTGCAGCAGGCCCTCGATCGGCGCTTGCGAGATCACGCCCTGCCCGTCGGTCAGCAGCATCGACTGGCGCAGCTGCCCGTCCCACGGACGGAAGCTCAGGCTGCCGCCCTTCGACCCGTCGACCGGCGTCGTCGCCAGCGCCTTCGCCCATGCGGCGTTCGGCCCCTTGGGCTCGGCAGTGGCGATCGCGACCAAGGCCTTGCCGCCCATCCACGCCGCCCAGTCGTGGTCGGTCATCGGGCGCTTCGCCGCCTTGGCAAAGCGGCGCGACACCTGCGGCGCGCCGTAACGCTCGAACTGCGCATGCCAGGCCAGCGCCACCAGACCGGCATCGCCGACCACCGGCCGCGGCAGCGCGACGCGGTAGGGCAGGCTGCGCGCGAACTCGCCGTCGCTGTCGACCACCCACACCGCGTCGTAGGCGGTGCCGCCGGTCAGCAGCAAGGGGTTCGCCAAGTCGCGCTCGCGCGGGTCGGCCGACAGCTTGTACGGCTTGCTGGCCACCACCTGCAGCCCGTAGCGCTTGATCGAGGCCTGGGCCGTCGCGGCACGCAACTGGTCCTGCGGCGTGTTGCCGACCAGCAGCAGCAGCTTGCTCCATTTGCGCGACACCAGCGTCTGCGCCAGCGCGTCGGCGCGCATGCGCTCGCTGGGGATCAGGTGGAACAGGCGCGCGCGGCAGTCCTGCTGGCGCAGCCGGTCGGCGCTGTCGCCCAGGTTCAGCACCGGCAGCTTCACCGCGTCGGCCACGGCCAGCGTGGCGTCGCTGCCCAGGTCGGTCAGCAGCACCGCCGCGCCGGCCTTCTCGGCCGCCTGCGCGGCCGCGCGCGCAGCCTCCGGCGTCGCGGCGTTCACCACGTTCAGCGCCACCGCTGCGCCGGCCGCGTCGAGCTCGAACCTGCCTTCGTCCAACGCCACCTGCAGCCCGTCGGTGGCCGGACCGCCGGTGTGGCCGAGGTAGGCACGCTCCAGGCGCGTGCGCTCCAGCCGCGGGTCGTCGGCCGGCACGATCAGCGTCGCCTTCAGCGTCGCAGCCGTCGAGACAGTGGCAGCGCAGGACATCAGCGTCACCAAGCCGCAGGCAAGGCCGCGTGTCATTCGACGATGGCCACGCCGTAAGGCACGCGACCGACCGGGATGCTCTTGATCGCCTTGGCGCCCGCCACGTCGACCACCGTCACGTCGTCGCTGAGCCCGTTGACAACGAACAGCCGCGCCTCGGCCTTGTCGAGCGCGACGTTCCAGGCCCGCTTGCCCACCAGCACCAGGTTCGTCGTCTTGCGGCTGGCCACGTCGACGAAGGCCACGTGGTTGGCCTTGCCCAGCGCGACGAAGGCGCGCTTGCCGTCGCGCGACATCAGGATGCCGACCGGCGTGATGTCGGTCGCGCGCGCGCCCTTCACCTCCAGCTTGACGGTGTCGGTGACGGTGTGCGTCGCCGTCGCGATGATGCTGATGCTCGCGCCCAGCTCGTTGGTCACCCACAGCTCCCTGCCGTCCGGCGTCAGCGCCATGCGGCGCGGGCGCTTGCCGACCTTCACGTTGCCGGTGATCCTGGCCGTCGCGACGTCGATCACGTGGACCAGACTCGCGACCTCGGAGGTCACGTACAGCGTCCGGCCGTCGGCGCTGACCTTCACGCCCTCGGGCTCCTGGCCGACCTTGATCGACTGCAGCTTCCTGCCGCTGGTGGCCTCGACGAAGCTGGTCTCGGCGGCGTCCTCGTTCGACACGTAGATGGTCTTGCCGTCGGGCGAGATGTCGAAGGCCTCCGGCTCGTCGCCCAGCGGAACGCGGCGCAGCGACTTGCCGGTGGCCGGGTCGATCACGTCGGCCGCGTTGGCGTCGGTGCAGGCCACCATGATCTTGCGGTCGGGCGTGATCTGGATGTGCCGGCCGCGCTTGCAGGTGGGCACGGTGCCCTTCACCGTCAGCGTCGCCAGGTCGATCATCGTCAGCGCATCGTCCTTCTCGCTCGACACGTAGGCCGTGCCCTGCGCCGATGCGGCGGTGCAGCACGCGATCAGCGCCAATGCCGCGCCCCGTTTCTTGAAGCCCATGCTCGTGTGTCTCCTGCTTGTCGTCATCAGCCGGTGCGGGCGATGAAGCCCGCCTCCAGCGTGGGTTCGCCCAGCGCGCGCGTGACCTCGGCCGGCGAGCCGTCGGCCAGCAGCGCGCCCTTGTGCAGCACCAGCACCCGGTCGGCCGCCACCGCCTCCTCGACCCAGTGGGTCGCCCAGAGCACGCACACGCCGCGCTCCTGCACGTCGCTGCGCAGGGCGGCCAGCAGGTCCTGGCGCGACTTGGGGTCGAGGCCGACCGTGGCCTCGTCCATCAGCATCACCGACGGGTGGTGCAGGCCGGCGCGCACCAGCTCGACCTTGCGCCGGTTGCCGCCCGACAGCTCGCGCACCTTGCGGTCGAGCTCGCCGGCCAGCCCCAGCCGCGCGCAGCCGGCGGCAATGCGCTCGCGCGCCAGCCGGCGCGGCAGGCCGTGCAGGTCGGCCTGGAACAGCAGGTTGCGCCGCACGCTCAGGTCCAGGTCGAGCGAGATCTGCTGGAACACGACGCCGATCTGGCGCAGGGCCGACGCGGCGGCGCTGCGCAGCGAATGGCCGGCCACCTCGACCTCGCCCTCGTCGGCCGCGAACAGGCCCGTCAGCAGCTGGAACAGCGTGGACTTGCCGGCGCCGTTGGGGCCGAGCAGCGCCACGAACTGTCCCGGCGCCAGCGCCAGCGACAGCGACTGCAGGGCCGTGCGCTCGCCATAGCGCTTGGTCAGGGCGGTGGTCCGCAGCATCGTCGAGGGGTGCGTGGCGAGGGTCATGAAGAAGGAACACAGCAATCCGCGGGCCCGCCGCATGCTGCAGCGCAACGACGGCGCGCCCCCGGGCGCTGGTCCATCGGCGTCACGCGGCGGCGCGCCGCTGAAACACTCTGTGCCGAACGTGGTTGACACGAATTCGGCGCAAGGTGTCAGCGCGATTTCAATTCCGGAACACCGCCGTCTCGACCCCGGAGCGAAACCTGGGTTTTCCCTCTTCGGGCAATCCCTGGACGGCGGACAGGCGCAGAACTTGCGGTTAAGCGCACGCCGAGTTCTGTGGGTCGCTGGGTTTGGTGGGTAAGTGGATCTTGGATGGTTCATCGCGACCGGACTCTGCTCACTTCATAAAACAGGAGACTTCGATGCGAAATTCCGGTCAATCAAGGTGGCGCATCTGGCGTCATTTGGGCATGGTGTTGCTTGCTCTGCCGCCGTTGGCATTGGCCAATGCAGACGTCGAGAAGAACATCGCCAACTCCAAGAACTGGGCGATGCAGGCTGGTGACATGTACAACCAGCGCTACAGCAAGCTCAACCAGATCAACACCGGCAACGTCGGCAAGCTGCAGGTCGCGTGGACCTTCTCCACCGGCGTGCTGCGCGGCCACGAAGGCTCGCCGCTGGTGATCGACGGCACCATGTACCTGCACTCGCCGTTCCCGAACAAGGTCTTCGCGGTCGACCTCGACACCCAGAAGATCCTCTGGAAGTACGAGCCCAAGCAGGACCCGGCGGTGATCCCGCAGATGTGCTGCGACACGGTGAACCGCGGCCTGGCCTATGCCGAAGGCAAGATCATCCTGCAGCAGGCCGACAGCACGCTGCTCGCGCTCGACTCCAAGACCGGCAAGGTCATCTGGAGCGTGAAGAACGGCGACCCGAAGCTGGGGGCGGTGAACACCAATGCGCCGCACATCTTCAAGGACAAGGTCTTCACCGGCATCAGCGGCGGCGAGTGGGGCGTGCGCGGCTTCATCGCGGCCTACAACCTGAAGGACGGCAAGCTCGCCTGGAAGGGCTACAGCGTCGGCCCCGACGCCGAGATGCTGATCGACCCCGACAAGACCATGACCTGGACCAACGGTGCGATGGCGCCGGTGGGCAAGGACTCGTCGGTCAAGACCTGGAAGGGCGACCAGTGGAAGACCGGCGGCGGCACCACCTGGGGCTGGTACAGCTACGACAAGGCGCTGAACCTGATGTACTACGGTACCGGCAATCCGTCGACCTGGAACCCGGCGCAACGCCCGGGCGACAACAAGTGGTCGATGACGATCTTCGCGCGTGACGTCGACACCGGCATGGCCAAGTGGGTCTACCAGATGACGCCGTACGACGAATGGGACTTCGACGGCATCAACGAGATGATCCTGGCCGACATCGACGTCAAGGGCAAGGCGACCAAGGCCTTGGTGCACTTCGACCGCAACGGCTTCGCCTACACGATGGACCGCGTGACGGGCGCGCTGCTGGTGGCCGAGAAGTACGACCCGCAGGTCAACTGGGCCACGCACGTCGACATGAAGACCGGGCGCCCGCAGGTGGTCGCGAAGTACTCGACCGCGCAGGGCGGACCTGACGTCAACACCAAGGGCATCTGCCCGGCGGCGCTGGGCAGCAAGGACCAGCAGCCCGCGGCCTACGACCCGGAGACCAAGCTCTTCTACGTGCCGACCAACCACGTCTGCATGGACTACGAGCCGTTCAAGGTCGAGTACACCGCCGGCCAGCCGTACGTCGGCGCGACGCTGTCGATGTTCCCGGCCCCGGGCAGCCACGGCGGCATGGGCAACTACATCACCTGGAATGCCGGCACCGGCAAGATCGTGCAGAGCCATGCCGAGAAGTTCTCGGTCTGGAGCGGCGCGCTCAACACCGCCGGCGGCATCAGCTGCTACGGCACGCTCGAGGGCTACCTGAAGTGCGTGGACAAGAAGGACATCAACAAGGAGCTCTTCAAGTTCAAGACGCCTTCCGGGATCATCGGCAACGTGTTCAGCTATGAGCACAAGGGCAAGCAGTACATCGGCGTGTTCTCGGGCATCGGCGGCTGGGCCGGCATCGGCATGGCGGCAGGCCTCGAGAAGGACCAGGATGGCCTGGGTGCCGTCGGAGGCTACAAGGAACTGGCGCAGTACACGGAACTGGGCGGTTCGTTGACGGTGTTTGCCCTGCCGAACTGATCGGCATCGGAAGAATCCAAGAACGAAGAACAGTCGAGACAACCTGGGCACAGGGACGGCACCCCGGGGGATGCCGTCCCGCCCCCTTGATGGCGGATGGTTCAATGAAATTGAAGCAGTCTTTCCTTGCCGTGCTGGCGTGCCTGACCGTGAGCGCGCTGGCCGACGACAAGCCCTATACCGTGGTCGACGGCTACAAGGTCGACGCCAAGACCATGGAAGGCTTCCGGACCTGGCGCGCGGCCGCATGCGACCGCTGCCACGGTGCCAACCAGGAAGGCCTGGTCGGGCCCTCGCTGATCAACAGCCTGAAGACCCTGAGCCAGGACGAGTTCGTCAAGACCGTCACCGAAGGCCGCCTGCCCAAGGGCATGCCCAGCTTCGGCGAGAGCCCGCAGGTCAAGGAACACATCAACGACCTGTATGCCTACCTGAAGGGCCGTTCCGACGGCGCCATCACGCGCGCCAAGGTCGAACCCAACAAATGAACAACGCCCGCACGTCCGCGGCGGTCCTGGCGCTGGCCTGCGCCGCCGCCTGCCCGCCTGCCGGCGCGCAAGACCCGGACAAGCCGCCGCCGCGCCAGGCGCTGCGCGTGTGCCAGGACCCGAACAACCTGCCGTTCTCCAACCTCGCGGGCGCGGGCATCGAGAACCGCATCGCCGAGGTCTTCGGCAAGGCGCTCGGGCTGCCGGTGGAGTACTACTCGTTCCCGCAGCGCATGGCCTTCATCCGCAACACCTTGCGCTACAAGCTGCCGGGGCAGGACTACCCGTGCGACATCGTGATGGGCGTGCCGGTGGGCTACGACCAGGTGTCGGCGACCAAGCCGTACTACCGCTCCACCTACGCACTCGTCTTCCCGCAGGGCAAGGGCCTGGACCAGGTGAAGTCCGGCGACGACTTCCTGAAGCTCGACCCGGCCCGGCTGGGCAAGCTGCGCATCGGCATCTACGACCGCTCGCCGGCCTCGGACTGGCTCAACCTGCACCGGCTGGTCGACCGCGGCGTGCCGTATCCGATCATGAACGCCGACCCGCAGCAGTACCCCGGCGAGATCATCGAGAAGGACCTCGCGGCCGGCAAGATCGACGCCGCCATCGTGTGGGGCCCGATCGCCGGCTACTTCGCGCAGCGCGTCAAGTCGCCCCAGCTGGTGGTGGTGCCGCTGAAATCCGAACCCGGCGTGCGCTTCGACTACGAGATGGCGATGGGCGTGCGCTACGGCGAGCGCGAATGGAAGCAGAAGATCGAGGGCCTGATCGACTCGCAGCAGGCGGCGATCCAGGCCATCCTGAAGGACTACGGCGTGCCGGTCGTCGACGAATCCTTTTCCTACAAGGATCCGGCCGCTGCCAAGCCGGCTCGCTGAGGTGAACACCGTTTCGCTCTGGGCCACCCTGGCGTTGCTGCTGCCGGCGACCGGCTTTGCGGCCCAGGATTTCTCGGCGGCGGAGCAGGCCATCTTCATGGCCGACCAGCTCGCCAACGTGCAGCCGCCCTCGACGCTGCGCTACACCTTCCGCAAGGCCGGCAGCCTGGAAGCCGGCTTCGACGACGCCGTGGTGCTGTCGTTCAGCAAGCAGGCCGACGGCAGCTGCTGCGCGTCGACCGGCGAGTTCCTGAGCGGCCCGCGCCGGCTGGCGCTGCCCGACATCGAGAACGCGAAGGCCAACCCGGTGATCCTGTACTTCCTGGAGCACGACATCCGCGAGATGCGCCGGCTCACGCAGGGCCCGGAGAACTACTTCCGCAAGCGCATCCGCATGACGGTCTACCAGGGCGCGACGGTGGCGCCGGCCTCGTACCGCTACAGGGGCAAGACCGTCGCGGGCCGCGAGGTCTCGTTCAAGCCCTACCTGGACGACCCGAACCGCTACCGCTACGAGAAGCTGGCCGGCAAGGAATACCGTTTCCTGCTGTCGGATGCGGTGCCGGGCGGCGTGCTGGGCATCCGCACGCGCATCGCCGCGGCGGCGGCCGACGCGCCGCCGCTGATGACCGAAGACTTGATGATCGAGGGCGCCGAGCCCCTCGCCCCTGCCACCCGCACGCCGTGAGGCCCACGCCATGACCCCCCTGCATCGACTGCTGTGCCTGTCCGCGCTGCCCTGGCTGCTGGCCCCGGGGGTCGCGGCGGCGAACGACTTCCCGACCTCGGAGCGCGTGATCTACGTGCAGGAGTGCATGCGCACGCACCCCGGGCCGCACTTCGAGATGATCAACAAGTGCTCGTGCGCCGTCGACGCGATGGCCAGCGAGGTGCCGTACGACGACTACGTCGGCATGATCACCGTGGTCAACGCGATGTCCATCGGCGGCGAGCGCGGCGGCGCGCTGCGCGACAACGAATCCGTCAAGCCGCAGATCAAGCGCTACCGCGACCTGGAGACCAAGGTCCACAAGGCGTGCTTCATCAACGACGCCAGGTAGCCGCGGCGGCGCTGCTGGCGGCGGGCCTCGCGTCCGGCTGCCTGGCCGCGCCCTTCGCCTACATCACCAACCAGGGCACCCACGACGTGTCGGTGATCGACCTCGCCTCGCAGCAGGTGGTGGCCACGGTGGCGGTGGGCCGTTCGCCGGCCGGCGTGGTGGCCGCCTCGCGCGCGGGCCGGGTGTTCGTCTCCAACCCGGACAGCCGCGACATCTCGGTCATCGACATGCGCGCGCAGCGTGTCGTCGGCACGCTGGCGGCCGGCGACGGCCCGGTGGGCATCGACGCCTCGCCCGACGGCACGCGGCTGTTCGCGGCCGACTGGTATGCCAACCGGCTGCTGGTGTTCGATGCGGCCGGCAGCGGTGCGCAGCAGGCGCCGCTGGCACGCATCGCGGTGGGCCGCGCGCCGGCCGGCGTGGCGGCGCGCGCCGACAACGACACCGTCTACGTGGCAGAGCGCGACGACGACAGCGTCGCCGTGGTCGGCGTGCGCGAACGCCGCGTGCTGGCGCGCGTGACGGTGGGCAGCCACCCGTTCGCGCTGCTGTTCGACGCGGCGCGCGAGCGGCTCTACGCGCTCAACGTGCAGAGCGACGACGTGTCGGTGATCGACACCCGCGACGTCCGCGCGCCGCGCTTGATTGCCACGGTGAAGGTCGGCAAGGCGCCCTACGGTGCCGCGCTCGCATTGGGCGGCGCGCTGCTGTACGTGACCAACCAGCACGACGACAGCGTCAGCGTGATCGATGCCGGCACGCTGCAGGTGCTGCGCACGCTGGACGGTTTCGGCTACCCCGAAGGCGTCGCGTCGCACGGCGACAAGGTCTATGTCGTGAACTGGATGGACGACCGGGTCAGCGTGCTCGACGCCGCCAGCGGTCGGGCCTTGCACCAGATCGACACCGGCAAGAACAGCCGCGGCTTCGGCGCCTTCATCGGCGCGCCCCTGCCCCCCTGATTGCACCCACGAAGGAAGACCCATGCCCATGACACTGCCTGGCCGCTGGCTCGTGCCGCTGGCCGCGATCGCGATGCTCGGCGTCGTGCCGCTGACCGAGGGCCACGGCCCGACGCGGCAGAAGGTGGTCGAGAAGATCACCATCGACGCCCCCGCCGCGGCAGTGTGGGGGCGCATCAGGAACTTCGACGCGCTGAAGGACTGGCATCCGGCCATCGCCGAGAGCCCGGCCTCGCAGGGCAACACGGTGGGCTCGGTGCGTTCGCTGAAGCTGAAGGGCGGCGGCGAGCTGACCGAGACGCTGGAGGGCTGGGACGACGCGGCGATGAAGTACAGCTACCGCGCGAAGGACGGCGGCGCGCTGCCGGTGACGAACTACACCTCGACGATCACCGTCACCGCCAGCGGCAACCAGGCGGTCGTCGAATGGCGCGGCGCGTTCTACCGCGGCTACCCGCAGAACGACCCGCCGCCCGACCGCAACGACGACGCCGCGGTGAAGGCCATCACCGGCGTCTACCAGAGCGGGCTGGCGAACCTCAAGACGTTGGCGGAAGCGCACTGAGGCGCCGCGAGTTGGCCGGGTCGCGGAACACCAGCGGGTGTTCCACCACGGCCTTCAGGTTGACCGTGGCGGCGCGCTCGACCGCCGCCTGCACCAGGTGATGCTGCGGGCTCTTGCTGCACACCGGGTCGGCCGCCGCCGGGTCGTGCGCCAGCATGTACGCCTGGCAGCGGCAGCCGCCCAGGTCCACCTCGCGCTGGTCGCAGCTGGCGCACGGCTCCTTCATCCAGCCGGTGCCGCGGTAGCGGTTGAAGCCTTCGGAGTCGAACCAGATGTCGCGCAGGCTGTGCTCGCGCACGTTCGGGAAGGCGAGGCCGGGCAGCATCTTCGCGGTGTGGCAGGGCAAGGCGGTGCCGTCGGGCGCGACGGTCAGGAACATGCTGCCCCAGCCGTTGACGCACTTCTTCGCCTTGCCCTCGTGGTAATCGGGCGCGACGAAGAACAGGCGCATGCGGTCGCCCAGGCGCTCGCGCCATTCGTCGGTGACGCGCTCGGCATGGCGCAGCTGCTCGTGCGTGGGCAGCAGCTGGTCGCGGTTAAGGAAGGCCCACGAGTAGTACTGCGTGTTGGCCAGTTCCAGGTACTCGGCGCCGAGCTCGGCCGCCATGCCGATGATGCGGTCGATGTGGTCGATGTTCAGGCGGTGGATCACCACGTTCATCACCATCGGCCAGCCGTTGGCCTTGATGATCTGCGCCACCTTGTTCTTCAGGCCGAAGGTCTTGGTGTGCGACAGGAAGTCGTTCATCTCGCGCGTCGAGTCCTGGAACGACAGCTGCACGTGGTCCAGCCCCGCGGCCTTCAACGCCGCGGCGCGCGCCTCGGTGAGGCCGACGCCGGACGTGAGCAGGTTGGTGTAGTAGCCCAGGCGGTGCGCCTCGGCGACGATCAGCTCCAGGTCGTCGCGCAGCAGCGGCTCGCCGCCCGACAGCCCGCACTGCACCGCGCCGAGCTCGCGGCCCTGGCGCAGCACGCGCAGCCAGCCCTCGGTGTCGAGTTCGTCCTCCTGGCGCGCGAAGTCGACCGGGTTGTAGCAGAAGACGCAGTGCAGCGGGCAGCGGTAGGTCAGCTCGGCCAGCAGCCACAAGGGGGGTCCAGGTGTCGGGGCCATCGCTCAGTCCCAGGCCAGCCAGCGCTGCTTCGCGGCCAGCTCGACGAAAGCCAGCACATCCGGCTCCAGGCCCTTCGCCGAGAACGCCTGCTCCAGGTCTTCGACGATGGCGGCAACGCTGCGCCGGCCGTCGCAGCGCTTCATGATCTCGCCGGCACTGCCGTTCAGCTTGACCATGCCCTCGGGATAGAGCAGCACGTGACAGTCCTGCACCGGCTCCCATTGCAGGCGGAAGCCGGGGCCGACGCGCGGCTGGGTCGTGGTCGACAACGCGCTCATGCGGTGACCCCATACCGCGTGGCCATCGCATCGTTCATCGCCCACAGGATGTCCAGCTTGAACTGCAGCACCTCCAGCGCCCGCTCCTGCAGCGGCCGCGTCGTGAAGTGATCCAGCGTGATCGCCAGCCCCTGTTCGACGTCGCGCCGCGCCTGGCCGAGCCGGTTGCGAAAGTAGCTCAGCCCCTCGGGCTCGATCCAGCCATAGTGCTCCGGCCAGGTGGCCAGGCGCTGCTTGTGGATCTCGGGCGCGAACAGCTCGGTCAGCGACGAGCACACCGCCTCCTGCCACGGGGCGCGGCGCGCGAAGTCGACGTACGCATCGACGGCGAAGCGCACCGCCGGCACCACGTGGCGCATGTCCTGCACTTCCTCGCGGCCCAGCCCGACGGCCTGGGCCAGCCGCAGCCAGGCCTCGATGCCGCCGGCATCCTTCACGCCGCCGAGCTCGAAGCCGTCGTGGTCGAGGATGCGCTGCACCCAGCCGCGGCGCACGGCAGCGTCGGGGCAGTTCGACAGCAGCGCCGCGTCCTTCAGCGGGATCGCGATCTGGTAGTAGAAGCGGTTCGCCACCCAGCCGCGCACCTGCTCGGGCGTGGCCCGGCCGGTGTTCAGCATCAGGTTGAACGGGTGGTGGATGTGGTACGACTTGCCGCGCTCGCGCAACTGCGCCTCGAACTCGGCGCGGGTCCAGGCAGGCGGGCCCGCGTCGGCGGGGTGGCGGCTTTCCTTCAGCATGTCGGCGCGCAGCGTCATGGCTAGATCTCGATCGTCATGCCGTCCTCGCAGACCTCGATGCCGGCGCGCTGCAGTTCGGCGCGCGGGCCCGAGTCCTCGTCGAGGATCGGGTTGGTGTTGTTGATGTGGATCAGCAGGCGCCGCGTGTGCGCCGGCAGCCGGCCCAGCCACTCGACCATGCCGCCCGCGCCCGACTGCGGCAGGTGGCCGATGTCGCGCGCCGATTTCTGGCCCAGGCCGAGCGTCTTCATCTCGTCGTCGGTCCAGAAGGTGCCGTCGACCATCACGACGTCGGCGCTGGCCATCGCATCGAACACCGGCGGCGTGATCGCGCCGAGGCCCGGCGCATAGAACACGCTCTTGCGCCGCGCCGTGTCGATCAGCGTCATGCCGATGTTGTCGCCCGGCACCGGCGCGTCGCGGTGCGGCGAGTACGGCGCGGCCTTGCTGGAAAGCGGCAGCGCCTTGAAGGCCAGGCCGGGCACGCCGCGCACGCTGAACGGCGCGCCGTCGAGCGCGATGCGGTGGCGCTGCACGCCGCAGAAGTGCGACAGCACGCGCAGCACCGGGTTGCCCTGCGTCAGGTCTTCCTCGACCGGGTCGGTGCACCACAGCGGCAGCGGCGAGGTTCGCTCGCGCAGCATGAAGAGTCCGGTGGCATGGTCGATCTGCCCGTCCATCAGCACGACGCCGGCGATGGCCGTGTCGCGCACCGCGCGCGCCGGCTGCAGCGCCGGGTGGCTGCGGATCTGCTCGAGGATGTCGGGCGAGGCGTTGAACAGCACGCCGTCGATCGCGCCGTCGGGCCGCACGAAGATCGACGACTGCGTGCGCGGCTTGGCGCGCACGCGGCCCAGGCGCACGCCGTCGCAGTTGGCACAGTTGCAGTTCCACTGCGGGAAACCGCCGCCGGCGGCCGAACCCAGGACGGTGATGCGCATGGTGGGAGTGTTGGAGCCGGCACCCGGGGGTGGCCCACGTGCCGGCGGGAACGAAGCGCCGCGATCAGCGGGCCGCGACGTACATCGTGATTTCGAAGCCGAAGCGGAAATCAGTAGCGGTCGGTGTTTGCCATTGCATGAAGAATCTCCTGTCGTGGACTCACAGCGCCGGTCGGCGGCTGCGGGGGCCTCTGGGTCCCGTTCTGCATGGTGGCCCGGCGCGCGCCATCGCTCCAGTCGGGTGATCATGAATCCGGACTGGCGATTTTCATGAATCGCCGCAGCAGGGGATTGCGGGCTTGCCTCTTGCTTCCCAGCCGCGGGCGCAGGCCACGTGTGCCCGGCCCGTCCCAGGGCTGACGCAGACTGTCCCGCGGCCGGCGCGCCACCCGAACTGCGTCGAACCACATGGAGACGGCATGGACCGAAACGACGCGCTGCTGAGCGACTGGCGCGAACGCGCGCTGGCCCTCGAGGCCGAGGTGGGCAAGGCGGTGATCGGGCAGGCGCGGGTGATCCGGCTGGTCAACATGGCGGTGTTCGCGCGCGGCCACGTGCTGCTGCAGGGCGACGTGGGCGTCGGCAAGACGACGCTGCTGCGCGCCTTCGCGCAGGTGCTGGGCGGCGCGTTCGCGCGCACCGAGGGCACGATCGACCTGATGCCCAACGACCTCGTCTACTACACCTACATCAGCGCCGAGGGCCGGCCGGCCGTCGAGCCGGGTCCGTTGATCCGGCACGGCGAAGACCTGGCCATCTTCTTCTTCAACGAGATCAACCGCGCGCGCCCCCAGGTGCATTCGCTGCTGCTGCGCGTGATGGCCGAGCGCAGCGTGTCGGCCTTCAACCGCGAGTTCCGCTTCCCGCACCTGGTGGTCTTCGCCGACCGCAACCGCGTCGAGCGCGAGGAGACCTTCGAGATCTCGTCGGCCGCGCGCGACCGCTTCATGATGGAGGTCACCATCGATGCGCCGGCCAGCGACACCGACCGGCGCGCGCTGATGTTCAACCCGCGCTTCCACGACACCGACCGGCTGCTCGAGGAACTGCCGGCGGCGATGCTGAACCACCAGGCGCTGAACGAGGTGGCCGAGGCGATCCAGCGCAGCGTGCAGGCGTCGGCGGCACTGCAGGACTATGCGCTCGGGCTGTGGCGCGCCACCGCGGTGCCGGCGGAGTACGGCGTCAAGGTGCCGGGGCTGGACGTCGCGCAGCTGATGCTGGCCGGCGCCAGCCCGCGCGGCATGAGCTACCTGCTGCGCGCCGCGCGTGTCGCGGCCTGGCTGGAGGGGCGCGGCTTCGTGACCCCCGAGGACGTGCAGCGCGTGTTCGTCGAGACCATCGCGCACCGGCTGTGCTACCAGCCGGTGTACGAGATGCGGCGGCAGGAGATCTCGGGGCCGTTGATGGGCGGGATCCTGGCCTGCGTGGCGGCACCGTGAGGACATCATGTTCTTCGAACACCCACCCGCCCAGTCATGTAGCCCGGATGCCAATCCGGGGTTTGCTGTGCCGGCGCGAGCAAAGGCGCGTGCGGGGAGGCTGGGGCGCGCCTTTGCCGAACCAGCGTCTCTTTGCGGAGATCCCGGATTGGCATCCGGGCTACGGGTTTGAGCTACGCCGGCAAAGGGTTCGCTGGTGCCTGACCCATGACCCAACCCACGCCCACCCCCGAGATCCACTACCGCATCGGCCGTGCGGCGCTCGGCCATTTTCCGGGCCACCACCGCAGCCGGCGCGGCGACAGCGGCTTCGAGTTCCGCGGCCATGCGTCGCTGCTCGACGCACCCGACCCGCGCCGCCTCGACCTGCATGCGAGCCTGCGCGATCCCTTCGGCCAGTGGTCGGTGCGCGTCTACAGCCAGCGCAAGTCCATCCCGGTCGCGGTGGTGGCCGACCTGTCGGCCTCGATGGGTTTCGAAGGCGCGCAGCACAAGCTCGGCGTGCTGGCGGACTTCGTCGACAGCCTCGCATGGTCGGCCTGGCGCACCGGCGACAGCTTCGGCTTCGTCGCCTGCGACGACCAGGTGCGCGCCGACCTGATGCTGCCGCAGAGCCGCTCGCGCGCCGCGGCCGGCGAGCTGACGCGGGCGCTGCGCAACCTGCAACCCGGCGGCCGGTCGGCACACGGCCTGCACCTGGCCCATCGCCACCTGCCGCAGCGCCGTGCGCTGGTCTTCCTGCTGTCGGACTTCCACTGGCCGGTGGACGAGGTGCCCGCCGTGCTCGCGAGCCTGGCCCACCACGACCTGGTGCCGGTGGTGTTGTGGGACCCGCAGGAGTTCAGCCTCAGCGCCGCGCGCGGCCTGGCCCGGGTGCTCGACCCCGAAAGCGGCCGCCAGCGACTGGTGTGGTGGCGGCCCGCGCTGCGCGAGCAATGGCGCGTGCAGCAGGCGCAGCGGCACGACGCCCTGCTGCAGGCGTTCCGCGCGCAACGGCTGAGCCCCTTGTTCGTCGAAGGCGCCTTCGATGCCGACGCGGTGACGCGGCACTTCCATGCGTGAGCTGCTGCTGGCCGGGGTGCTGATCGCCGGCAGCGGCCCCGCGCCCGCCGCCGGCACGCTGCGCGCCACCACCGTCGAGCCGCGCGCCTTCGGCTACCACGTGGGCGATCTGGTCGAGCGCGACGTCATCGTCCACGTGCCGGACGGCTTCGTGCTCGACGATGCCTCGCTGCCGCGCCCGGGCGCGCGCGGCAAGCTGCTGGAGCTGCAGGCCGTGTCGCGCAGCGACAGCTCCGAAGCCGGCGGCACCCGGCTCGCGCTGCACCTGCGCTACCAGGTGTTCATCGCGCCGCCCGAGGTCCGCACGCTGGAGATCGCTCCGTTCTCGCTGTCCTTCAAGGGCGACGGGCGCGAGCAGACGCTGCGCGTCGATGCCTGGCCGGTGACGGTGTCGCCGCTGGTGCCGGTCGAGGTCTCGCCGCGCCAGGGCCTGGGCGAGCTGCGGCCCGACCTGCCGCCGCCGCAGATGGACACCCGGCCCGCGCAGCGCCGCCTGCTGGCGTATGGCGTGCTGCTGCTGCTGTGCCTCGCGTACCTCGCGCAGGTGTACCTGGCCCTGCCCTGGTGGTCGCGGCGCAGGCGGCCGTTCGCGACCGCGTGGCGCCGGCTGAGCCAGGTGCCGGCAGATGCGCCCGCGCCCGAGTGGCGGGCCGCGTTCCAGCGCGTGCACGAGGCGCTGAACCAGACCGCCGGCGAGGTGGTGTTCGAGCACGGCGTCGACCGCTTCATCGCGGCGCAGCCGCGCTATGCCGGGCTGCGCACCGAGCTGCTCGCCTTCTTCCGGCAGTCGCGCCGCGAGTTCTTCGCCGACAGCCCGCCCGCGGCCGGCGACGGACGCTGGCTGCTCGAGTTCTGCCGCAGGTGCCGCGATGCCGAGCGGGGGGCCGCGTGATCCACTTCGACCACCCCTGGCTGCTGTGCCTGCTGCCGCTGGCGCTGCTGCCCTGGTGGGGGCGCGCCGAGCATCCGCTGCGCAACGCCTGGGTCGCGCTGATGCCGCGCGACCGCGCCTCCGACGCGTTGCAGCGCGTGCTGAAAGGCGCCGCCATGCTCTCCCTCGCGCTGCTGGTGCTGGCGATGGCCGGCGCCTACCGCCCTGAGTACACGGTGGAGCGCGTCGGCCAGGGTGCCGAGATCGTCGTGGTGCTCGACCGCAGCCGCAGCATGGACCAGGGCTTCGCCGGTGCCCGCCTCGCGGCCGGCACGGCCAGGCCGCGCGGCACCGGGCCCGAGGCGCTCGACTACTACATGAGCCTGTCGCCCGGCCGCTCGCGCGATGCCAAGGGCAAGGTCGCGCGCCGGCTGCTGTCGCAGTTCGCCGCCGGCCGGCCCGACGACCGCTTCGGCATGGTGGTGTTCAGCACACTGCCGATGCGCGTGCTCGAGTTCACGCAGAAGAACGAGGTGGTGCAGGCGGCCATCGCCGCCGGCGAGATCGGGCGCGGCCTGTCGGAGACCAACATCGGCCTGGCGCTGCTGGAGGCGCTGTCGTTCTTCGACGACCGCCCCTACACCGGCTCGCGCATCGTGATGCTGGTGTCCGACGGCGGCGACCACCTCGACCCGGCGACGCAGGAGCGCATCGCCTTCGCGGCGCGCAAGCAGCGCACGGCCATCAACTGGTTCTACCTGCGGTCGGCCAACAGCCCCGGGCTGAACGCCGAAGCCGGCGACCCGCTCGGCGCGGCCGACACGGTGCCCGAGCACCAGCTGCACCGCTTCTTCCAGTCGCTGGGCACGCCGTACCGCGCCTACGAGGCCGACGACGACAAGTCCCTGCAGGCCGCCATCGACGACATGGGCCGGCTGGAGAACCTGCCCATCACCTACCTCGACAGCGTGCCGCGGCGTGAGCTGTCGCCCTATGCCCACGCCGCCGCGCTGCTGTGCGTGCTGCTGTTGCTGGGGGCGCAGTGGCTGGAGATCAAGCGATGGGCATGACGACGCAGCGGCGAACGCGCCTCGTGATCGCGGTGCTGGCCGTCGCGGCGCTGGCGGCGCTGGCCGATGGCGTGCACCTGTGGCGCCTGCAACGGTGGAATGCGGCCATTGCCGCCCAGCCGCCGGTGGCCGCGGGCAGCGCGGCGCCGGCCGAGCTGCAATTCGCGCTGGCCCATGCGCAGGCCGCCAGCGGTGCCGCCGACGAGGCCTTGAAGCACTACCGCGCCTTGCAGGGCGATTCGGCGCTCGGCCAGGCGGCGCGCTACAACAGCGCGAACCTGCTGGTGCGCCAGGCCATCGGCGTGCGCAACTCCACGCAGCCGGGCCTGGCGATCCCGCTGCTGGAACTGGCCAAGGAAAGCTACCGCGAGGTGCTGCGCCACGACCCCGGGCAATGGGACGCGCGCTACAACCTCGAGCGCGCGCAGCGCCTGCTGCCCGATCCCGACGACTCGTTGGCCGAGCCCGCTGACGGCCGGCGCGACGCCGAGCGCGCCGTCACGACGATGCGCGGCTATTCGCCGGGCCTGCCATGAAGGCGCTGCTCGAGTGGATGCTCGCGTCGTGGTGCGGCTGGCGCGAGCGTTGGCTGCTGGCCCTGGCGGCGCTGGCGCTGGCGGCGACCTTCGCGGACCCGGGCGTGCGCCTCGAGCGCCGGCTGTTCGAACACGTGGTGGTGCTCGACATCACGCAGAGCATGAACGTGACCGACCAGGTGCTGGCCGGCAAGCCCGCGTCGCGCCTCGCGTTCGCGAAGGACGCGCTGCGCCGGGGCCTGCTCGACCTGCCCTGCGGTTCCAAGGTGGGCTGGGCGGTGTTCACCGAGTACCGCTCGTTCCTGCTGCTGGCACCGGTGGAGGTGTGCGCCAACCTGGGCGAGCTGCGCGCCACGCTCGCGCGCATCGACGGCCGCATGGCCTGGTCGGGCAACAGCGAGGTGTCCAAGGGCTTGCACAGCGGCCTGGTCATCGCGAAGGACCTGCCCGGCAAGCCGTCGCTGGTGTTCATCACCGACGGGCAGGAGGCGCCGCCGCTGAACCCGCGCTACCGGCCGGCCTTCGACGACAAGCCGGGCGAGGTGCCGGGGCTGATCGTCGGCGTCGGCGAGCTGATGCCATCGCCGATCCCGAAGACCGACCCGCTGGGCCGGCCGCTCGGCGTCTGGCGGGCCGATGAGGTGATGCAGACGGACCTGCGCAGCCAGGGCCGCGGCGCGAGCGTCGGCGGCGAGAAGCTGGCGGACGATGGCGCCGGCGCGCCGGTGCCGGGCCTGGGCGCCACGCCGGGGCGCGAGCACCTGTCGGCCTTGCGCGAAGGCTACCTGCGCCTGCTCGCGAGCGAGCGCGGCCTGCGCTTCCATCGATTGCAGACGGCGCAGGGCCTGTCCGAGGAACTGACCTCGCCGGCGCTCGCGAAACCGGTGGTGGCGCGCGCGGACGCGCGGGTCGCGCTGGCGGCGCTGGCCTTCGTGCTGCTGCTGGCGCGCAGCGCATGGCCGCTGCTTCAGGGCCGGAAGAAGCCTTCGGCCGCGGCGATGGCCTCGGCATCGGACTGAACCGCCTCGGGCGGGCCGCCCTTGCCCCACAGCACGCCGGCCATGGGCATGGACAGGAAATCGGCACACAGCCGAGTGGAATCGATCATGGGCTGCGCCTTCAGCCGGTTGCCGCTCGTCGTCACGAGGTGCAGGCGCTTCTGCGCCATCTCGGCCTTGAACGGCAGGCCCTCGATGCGCATCCAAGCGCTCCAGTGGTCGAGGTAGGTCTTCAGCGTGCTCGGGAAGCTGTACCAGTAGACGGGGGCCACCAGGACCAGGTCGGTGCAGGCCATCGTCGCGTCGAGCAGCGTGCGCAGGCCGCCCTCGGGCCATGGGTAGGTGCCGGCGGTGTGGCGCAGGTCGGTGAAGGGCTGCATCGACAGCTGCGCCAGGTGCAGCCAGGTCTGCGCGGTGCCGGCGGGCAGGCCGGCGGCGGCGCGGCGGGCCAGCCATTCGGTGTTGCCGAGGTGGCCGGGCTCGCGGGTGGAGGCGACGATGAAGAGGAAGTGGGACACGGCCGGGATTTGCGCGGATCGTCCCACTCTAGATCGGCCGTTGGCCCGCTCGTTGCGGCCAACCCGATGGGGCCTCGATCGTCTCGATCGCTTGCAGGGCAAACGTCTTGCGCGGCGGTCGGTTGCGCAATCGCATCTCACGGACCTTGACCCGAGCACGAACGTGGCGGTGCAGCAGGATGACACCATCCTCCAGCAGGCGCTCCATCGCTTCGCGCGACACCGTCCCGACGACCACACTGTCGTCGGCATGGACGCGCAGTTCGAAGCGAAGCGAGTATTCGGCCCAACCGATGATCTCGCCCTGCAAGGTTTCGATGCGATCCTCGATGGACAAGGCCTCGACACGTTGCCGCGCGCGCCGCACGCCGTCCGATGTCAACTCGAAATCCCGCTCGCCCTCGACAACCCGCAGGCTCGCGCCTTCGTCATCGAGCAACTTGAAGAACTCCTTCAGTGCGCCGAGCTGGCGGTTGTCCACGCGGGCCGAGGCTTCGTCGAACAGGGCATCGTCTGCCGCAGCCATGCGCGACAAGGTATCGGCCACCTCATCGACCACCTCTTTGAGGACCGCATCGCCGTGAACCGGCTCATCGGCTTGCAACACGAAGCCGAACGAGCCGCGGACGACATCGGTGACAAGAAGTTGCGTGTCCTCGCTCATGGGAACCCTGCCCCGGGACGACAGCGGGCCTGTTTCTGCAGCGGCGTAGCGCTGGCTCACGAGCTTCTGGAACTGCCCGACGGCCTGCGTCCCGAAGGCGGCCTTGATCCCCTGCGAGCCGATCACCGGTCGGCCGCCGAAGAACAAGGCCACCCCGGCGGGTGCATCCAGGACGGCCTGTGACAACCTGTCCAGCTCGTGTTCGAGGCGTGCGACGCGCTGGGCAAACTGACGCTCGGCGATGGGGTCATCGTGCGCCCGGCCATCGGCGAGCAGTTGGCGTGCCTGCGCCAGGTCCGCCTGCAAGAATTGCTTCTCAAGCTGAGCCAACATCGGGGCCTCCTTGGGACATCAGCGAATCCAGCATCGTACGGGCACTCTCATCATCGGAATCCAGGGGCAACTGCAGCAAGCCCTTCCACAGGGCATCGCCGCGGCGGTGCGAGTACAGGCCATACCAGTATCGCGTTTGCGTGACGAGTCACTCGGGTGAGGTGGTCAGGTTGACGATGCTCGTGTCGCAGTGAAAGTTCTTCTTGCACAGTTCTTGAATGAAGAGATCGGGCCGGGAGTCCATCATCGCGTTGATGCCTGCCTTGTCCATCCCCGCGGGCGGGTAGGAAAACGTCACCAGGTCAATGTCTGCGGGCGCGCGCCCTTCTCGGGCTTCCACATCCTCGACAAAGCTTCCGTCGAGCCATTGAAACCCCCGCACAAAACCCAGGCCTCGCAACTCGGTGCGGTAGCGCAGCAAGCCGTCGAGGACGACCCGCCGCTGGGTACTGACGGCAAAGCGTTGCGCCAGCTGGCTCGCACTCACGGGATACGGCGAACTGCGTGCACTTGTGAGCCGATCACCCTCGAAAGGAGGGAGCACGTGAGAATGGTTGAACGCGGGAATCACGGGGAGACAGCATAGCGGCAACGAATGAAACGCACGCAGTGTTCCATGAAGTCGGGTTGAAGCACGGCGCGTCGACACTGGCCTCCCACCCGAACCCGACCTGGAGATCCCGATGTCCCGCCACTTTGCCCGCCACCTGTCCTGCTTCGCGCTCGTGCTGGGTGCCTTGATCGGATCGCCGGTCAAGGCCCAGAACAGCGACGCGGTCGTCGTCAACGACTACGACGTGTTCGTGGACCCGGCCACCGCCTTCGCCTTCATCAAGCTGCCGGCGGGCTGGAAGTTCATCGGCAAGCTGGATCCCGCGCAGCTGCGCAACCTGCCGCCGGGAACGCTGACCTCGCTGCTGCCGCCGGACGAGGACGCGGCGAAGCTGGCGGCGAATTCGACGAAGCGCAAGGGTTGACTACAGGCCCTTGGCGCGGCCTTTCACGTTGGTGAGCACGATGCCGTCGAGCACGGCATCGGTGAAATCCGCGCCCGTGACATCCGCGCCGCTCAAGTCGGCCCCTGCCATCTTCGCGTTGAAGAAGTTCACGCCGCGCAGGTTGGCGTTGACGAGCTTCGCGAACGACATCATCGATCGGTTGAGGTCCGCCCCCTCCAGGTCGGCCTCGCTGAGGTCGGCGCCCGACAGGTCGGTGCGCATCTGCCCCATGCCCTGGTTCTTGATGTTGACGCCCAGGTTGGTCTTGACCAGCTTCGCGCGCCGCAGGTTCACACCCGGAAAGTCGGCAATGATGCGCGCCCCGCTCAGGTCGGCCCCCGCGAAGCTGGGCGGCGTCTTCACCTCGCCCCCCAGCACCACCACGCTGAGCATGCTGCTGCCCACCAGCGTGGCGCCGCTGAAGTCGGTGCCCATCAGCCATGCGCCGTTCAGGTTGACGCGTGTCAGGTCGGCGCCGTTGAGCTTGCTCAGCACGAGCTTCGACGCAAAGAGGCTGGCCCCCGCCAGCCGCGCCTGCCGGAAATCGATGCGGCTCAGGTCCAGGTCGGACAGGTCGTGCCCCGACAGGTCGGCCGGCCCCTGCGCCGCGGCCAGCCGCTCGCGCACCTGCTCGACGCTGAGCTGCGCAGCCCCCGCGCGCCGGCTGCCGATGCCCAGCAGCGCGGACGCGATCGCGACGTTCCAGACCCTTCTGCGCACAGTGTTTGCTCCGGTGGAGGGATGATGCTGGGCGGTGCCGCGCAAAAGATCAAGGCCGTCAACCCTGCCGAGGAGACCGACATGACGCAATGGCGCAAGAAGACTCCCGACGAAACCTATTCGACCGACGAGGTCGAGGCCCGCCTGAAGGCCGAGCTGCCCAAGTGGTACCTCGAAGACGGCTGGATCCGCCGCAAGTACAAGACCGGCGGCTGGAAGGGCACGCTGATGGTGGTGAACACCGTCGGCCACCTGGCCGAAGCCGCCTGGCACCACCCCGACCTCACGGTCTCGTTCGCCTTCGTCACCGTCAAGCTGATGAACCACGCGGCCAAGGGCATCACCGACAAGGACTTCGCGCTCGCCGCGAAGATCGAGGAGGTGGTGATGTGGCAGCCCGGAGCCGTGGAAGGTTCGCCGCTCGAAGGCACGCCCGATGACCCGCGCTTCAAGTACATCAAGTATGAATAGTGACCCCCACGTCACTGCGTTCCTGCCCCCCGAGGGGGCGCAGCCGCCTTGGGGCGGCCCGGCGGCGGCTGAGGGCGCGCCCAGGACACTGTGTCACCCGGCCGGGACAGGCGCGGGCCGGCGCACGCCCTTGCGAGCCGTTTTTCCGGGGTAAACCCCAGCGGAACGGGGATTGCTTGGTCAGTCCCCGATGCCTGTCACCGCCACCGATCACCACCGCGTGCTGAAGCTGCGCGCGCCTGGCCGCCTGCACCTCGGGTTCCTCGACCCGGCGGGCACGCTGGGCCGCCGCTTCGGCAGCCTGGGGCTGGTGATCGACGGCATCGCGACCGAGATCGAACTGGGGGCCGCATCGGCCGACGAGCTGGTGGCGGTCGACGCCGCCGCGCAGGCCGAAATCGACCGCGCCGGGCGCTACCTGCAGGTGCTGCGCGAGCACACCGGGCTGCGCACGCCGCTGCGCCTGCAACTGTCGCGCATGCTGCCGCCGCATGCCGGCTTCGGCTCGGGCACGCAGCTCGCGCTGGCGATCGGCCGCGCCTTCGCGCACTGGCACGGCTTGACGATCGCGAGCGCGACGCTCGCGCACTGGCTGGCGCGCGGGCTGCGCTCGGGCATCGGCATCGCCGGCTTCGACCAGGGTGGCCTGCTGGTCGATGGCGGGCCCGGTGCCGACGGCATGCCGGCGCCGCTGTTGTCGCGCATCGCCTTCCCGGCAGCCTGGCGCGTGCTGGTGGTGCAGGACGAGCGCCACCGCGGCCTCTCGGGCCCGCAGGAAAAGCAGGCCATCGCGACGCTCGAACCGCTGCCGCAGGCCTTGTCGGCCGACATCTGCCACCAGGTGCTGATGCGCGTGCTGCCCGGCGCGGCCGGCAACGAGTTCGCGCCGTTCGCGGCCGGCATCAACCGCGTGCAGCAGTTGCTCGGCGAGCACTTCGCGCCGGCGCAAGGCGGCGCCTACACCAGCGCGGCGGTGGGCCGCATCGTGCAGGCCGTCGACGGCGCGGCCATCGGCCAGAGCTCGTGGGGGCCGACCGGATTCGCGATCCTGCCGTCGCAGGCCGCCGCCGACGCGGCGCTGCAGGCGCTGCGGGCCGGCCGCCTGCTCGAGCCCGGCCTCGCGGTGAGCATCGTCGCCGGCCTCAACCGCGGGGCGGTGCTCAGCGAGCACGCCTGCGTCCCCTTCTAGAAAACACGCCATGGAACGCCCCTACATCCTCCACCTCTTCACGCCCGGCAAGCAGGCGAGCCCGTTCGACGTCAACATGGCGGCCGATGCCGGCTACCAGGTGATCGTGCCGTACTGCGAGGTCGGTCTCGACGACGTCACCGCGCTGACGCAGGATGCGATCTTCTCGCGCGGCCCCAAGGGCGTCGCGCGCACCGGCCTCTTCATCGGCGGGCGCAACGCGATGCTCGCGGCCGACATGCTGGAGCGCGCCCGGGCCTCGATGGTCAAGCCCTTCGTCGTGTCGGCGATGGCCGACCCGAGCGGCGCCTACACGACGGCCGCCGCCATGGTCGCCTGCACCGAGGCGGCCCTGCAGAAGAAGCACGGCCTGGGCCTCGCCGGGCAGCGCGTGGTGGTGCTCGGCGGGCTGGGCCCGGTGGGCCGCATCGCCGGCGTGATCGCGGCACAGGCGGGGGCGCTGGTGACGCTTTCCAGCCGCAGCGGGACGGCCGCCGCCGAAGCAGGCGCGCAGGAAACAGCCACGCGCTTCCAGGTCACGATGCATGGCGTGTCGGGGGCCGACCACGCCGCGGTGCGCGCGTCGCTCGCCGAGACCGACGTGGTGCTGGCCTGCGCCGCGGCCGGCGTGCAGGTGGTCTCGGCCGAGGACCTGAAGCATGCCCGCCGGCTCAAGGTGGCGGCCGACGTCAACGCGGTGCCGCCCGAGGGCATCTCCGGCGTCGGCGTGATGGACGACGGCCAGCCGCTCGCCGGCAGCACGGCGGTGGGCATCGGCGCGCTGGCGGTGGGCAACGTGAAGTACCAGACGCAGCACCGCCTGCTGGTGCAGATGCGCGAATCCGACAAGAAGGCGCTGGTGCTCGGCTTCCCGGAGGCGTTCGCCACCGCGCGGGCGTTCCTCGCGGAGCGCGCGGCCGGCGGCACGGCTTGAAGCGGCCGGTGATCGCGGTGGCGGCGCTGTCCGCCCGCATGATGGCCGAGGCCGCGGTGCGCGACGGCTTCGACGTGGTCGCGCTCGACCTGTTCGGCGATGCCGACACGCGCCGCGCCGCGTCGCACTGGATGAGCCTGGGCGAGCCCGCCACGCTCGCGATCGACGACGCGTGCACGCTGTCGGCGCTGCGCGAACTGGCGCGGCGCGGCGACGTCGGCGGCTGGGTCGCCGGCAGCGGCTTCGAGGGGCGGCCGCGCCTGCTGGCCGAAGCCGCGCAGCTGCTGCCGCTGCTCGGCACGCCGGTGTCGGCGGTGTGCCGCGTGCGCGACCCGGGCCTCTTCTTCGGCTTCCTCGCCTCGCAGGGCATCGCCCACCCCGCCGTGCGGCTGGGTGCGCTGTCGCGCACGCTGCCGGACGACGGCACGCGCTGGCTGGCCAAGGACGCGCTGGGCAGCGGCGGCTGGCACGTGAGCCGCGCCACGCCGCAGCGCGTGGCCGACATGCCGGCCCAGCACTACCTGCAGCAGGAAGCGCCGGGCGTGCCGATGTCGGCCACCTTCGTCGCCAATGGCCGGCGCGCGGTGCTGCTCGGCTTCAACGAGATCACGGTGCGCCGCTTCGGCGCGCGGCCGTTCGTCTTCTGCGGCGTCGTGGGGCCGGTGGCGCTCGGCGGTCGTGCGGCGGCGCGCGCGCTCGCCGCCGTCGACGCATTGACCGCCGGCTTCGAGCTGCGCGGGCTGTGCAGCCTCGACTTCATGCGCGACGGCGACGACATCGCGGTGCTCGAAGTCAACCCGCGGCCTCCGGCCAGCCTGGCCCTGTACGGCGACGGCGTGATGGCGGCGCACCTGAAGGCCTGCCGGGACGGCGAACTGCCGCAACCGCGCGTCGGCCCGCAGCGCGTCGAGGGCATCGAGATCGTGTTTGCGCGCCACGCCGGCCGGGTCGATGATGCGCTGGCGCGGCGGCTCGCCGCCTGGCCCGGCGCCCACGACCTGCCCTGCGCCGGCACGCGCCATGCGGCCGGCGACCCGCTGTGCAGCCTGGGCCGCAGCGGCGCCGATGCCGATGCGGTGCGCGCGGCACTGCACCAGGCGCGCGAGGCCTTGCTGGACACCCTCGACACACCGGAGACAGCGCCATGACCACCCCCCTCCTGAGCGTCAACACGCGGGCGCGCCCGCTGGTCGAGCGCCTGCTTGCCGATGCCGACGCGCTGCAGGTGGCGGTGCGCCGCGACGAACGCGGCGTGTGCATCGTTGACGCCGGCATCGAGGCGCGCGGCAGCATCGCCGCCGGCCTGCGGGTCGGCCAGATCTGCATGGGCGGGCTGGGGCATGTGGCCCTGCATGCCGGTTCGCTGCACGGTTGGCCCACCTGGGTCGAGGTGCGCAGCTCGCAGCCGGTGCTGGCCTGCCTGGGCAGCCAGTACGCCGGCTGGAGCCTGTCGGCGACGAAGGAAGAGACCGGCGGCAAGAAGTTCTTCTCGCTCGGCTCCGGCCCGGCGCGCGCGCTGGCCGCCAAGGAAGACCTGTTCAAGGAGCTGGGCTACCGCGACCGCGCCGACTGCGGCGTGTTGGTGATGGAGGTCGACCGCCCGCCGCCGCCGGTGATCGTCGACAAGCTGCTGCACGACTGCGGGCTGCAACCCGACGGCTTGACGATCGTGCTGACGCCGACCACCAGCCTGGCCGGCACGACGCAGATCGTCGCGCGCGTGCTGGAGACGGCCTTGCACAAGGCGCACACGCTGGGCTTCGCGCTCGACCACATCGTCGAGGGCGTCGCCACCGCGCCGCTGCCGTCGCCGACGCCCGACGGCGTGCAGGCGATGGGCCGCACCAACGACGCCATCCTCTACGGAGGCCAGGTGCACCTGAGCGTGCGCGGCGACGACGCGGCCGCGCTGGCGCTGGCGCGGCACCTGCCGTCCACCCACTCGCGCGACCATGGCCGCTCGTTCGCCGACATCTTCAAGGAGGCCGGCTACGACTTCTACAAGATCGATGCCGGGCTGTTTGCGCCGGCCGAGGTGTGGGTCAGCAACCTCGACAGCGGCCACACCTGGCATGGCGGCGCGCTGAACATGACGCTGCTGCGGCAGCTCTGGCTGCAGGAGGCGTGATGCGCATCGCGATCATGACCGACGAGGTCGGGTGGCACACGCGCCAGTTGCAGGCCGCCCTGCGGGCACGCGGTGCGGTGGGCCGCTGCATCGACCTCGCCGATTGCCACATCGACACCACGCTGGCGTGGCACGGCCTGGCGCTGCCCGGCTTCGGCCGCGGGCTGCCGGATGCGGTGCTGGTGCGCGGCATCGCCGGCGGCAGCTTCGAGCAGGTCACCAAGCGGCTGGGCGTGCTGCATGCGCTGCGCGAGCTGGGCGTGCCGGTCTACAACGATGCGCGCGCCATCGAGCGCAGCGTCGACAAGTCGATGACCAGCCTGCTGCTGCATGCGGCCGGCGTGCCGACGCCCCCCACCTGGGCCACCGAATCGCAGGCGCACGCACAGCGCATCGCGGTGCGCGAAGGCGCAGCCGGCCATGCGCTGGTGCTCAAGCCGCTGTTCGGCTCGCAGGGCAAGGGCCTGCAGCTGGTCGGCGACGTGGACGGCGTGCACCACGCGCTGCCGGCGCTCGGCCAGGGCTTCGGCTCGCTCGCCTACCTGCAGCGCTTCGTGCCCGCGTCCACCACGCCCGGCTTCGACTGGCGCGTGCTGGTGGTGGGGGGCAGCGCGATCACCGCGATGCGCCGCGTCAGCGAGCACTGGATCCACAACGTCGCGCAGGGCGCGCGCTGCGAAGCGGCCGAGCTGACGCCCGACCTGGCGCAACTGGCAGAACGATCGGCCCAGGCGCTGGACATGGACTACGCCGGCGTCGACCTGATCCCGTCGGCGCAAGGCACGCAGGTGATCGAGGTCAATGGCGTGGCGGCGTGGCAGGGCCTGCAGCGCGTGACGGGGTTCAACATCGCGCATGCCATCGTCGACGACCTGCTGGACCGCAAGTGCGCGGTGGGCGACGCCGCCGAATGGCTGCGCGCGTGATCGACCGCCTGGAGCGTGCGAAGGCGAGCTTCCTGTGCGCCTGCACGCTCGACGTGGCCGTGCGCAAGCCGGGCAACGTGAGCCTGCATTCCGCCGGCCACCGCATGCAGGCCTCGATGTTCATCGACAGTGCCGTTGCAGCGGCCGAGCCGCTGTTCGGCAGGGGGACGGGCGTCGGCGAGCGCATCGAAGCTGCCGTCCAGGCCAGCTGGTCGGTGGCGCACTGCAACACCAACCTGGGCATCCTGCTGCTGTGCGCACCGGTGGCGGTGGCGGTGGAACGGCAGCCCGAGGCCACGACGCCGCGAGCGCTGCGCGAAGCCATCGCCGAGGTGCTGGCGGGCCTGGGCCTCGCCGATGCCGAGCACGCCTACCGCGCCATCGCCCGCGCCAACCCCGGTGGCCTGGGGGATGCGCCGGCCGAGGACGTGCGCAGTGCGCCGAGCGTCGACCTGCGCGCCGCGATGGCCTTGTCGGCCGGCCATGACCTGATTGCACGGCAGTACCGGGACGGCTATGCCGACCTGTTCGACATCGCGCTGCCCGCCCTGGGCCCGGGCTTTGCATGCCCGCAGGCCGCCGCCTGCGTCTCGCCCGACGCGTCCACGACAGCGGCGGTGCAGCGGCTCTACATCGCGCTGCTGGGCAGCTTTGCCGATTCACACATTGTTCGCAAACACGGCGGGGCCGTGGCACAGACTGTCATGGCCTCGGCGCAGGCCTGGCGCGGCGTCGACGGCCTGGATGCGTCGCCGGCCTTCGCCGCCTGGGACGAATCGCTGAAGGCACGGGGCATCAACCCCGGTACCAGCGCCGATTTGACGGTGGCGACGCTGATGATCGCCGGCCTCCTCGGGTGATCCGCGCGCGATGGCACGGAACGTGATAACAGCCCTGAAGCACTGGCGCCTTGCCAGTGTCGGGACCTTCCCCACAAACGCATACAGGAGATGACACAGCCATGGCCAAGATCGATCGCATGATGGTCGGGGAGTCGCTCGTCGGAGAGGGCAATGAAGTTGCCCACATCGACCTGCTCATCGGGCCGCGCGGCAGCCCCGTCGAAGCCGCATTCGCCAACGCGCTGACCAACAACAAGGACGGCTTCACGTCGCTGCTGGCCGTGGTCGCGCCGAACCTGCTGACCAAGCCTGCCACCGTGATGTTCAACAAGGTCACGATCAAGGGCGCCAAGCAGGCCGTCCAGATGTTCGGGCCGGCGCAGCGCGCCGTGGCCATGGCCGTGGCCGACTGCGTCGAGGACGGCACGATCCCGGCGGCGGAAGCGGACAACCTGTTCGTCTGCGTCGGCGTCTTCATCCACTGGCTGGCCGAGGACGACAAGAAGATCCAGGACTTCAACTACCGCGCCGTCAAGGAGTCGATCAAGCGCGCCGTCGCCGGCTCGCCGACCGCGGCCGAGGTGGTGGCGAAGAAGGGCTCGACGCCGCACCCGTTCGCGGCAGGTTGAGCTTGGTAGCCCGGATGCCCATCCGGGCTACGAGGGCACCAGGCCCGAGCCGAGCAGTTGCACGACGGTGGCCGAACGGCCGGCCGCCGACACCGGGCTCGCGATGCGCTCGATCTGCACGCCGACCGCCGCCACGTCGGCGAACTTGTGCGGCTTGACGATCTTCACGCGCACCCAGCTCGCGCCGAACTCGCCGAGCAGGATGTCGGCGACCGTCTCGGCCAGCGCCTCCAGCAGCTTCAGACGGTGCTCGGCCAGCAGGCGCAGCAGGCGTTCGCGCACCACGCTGTAGTCGATGGTGTCGACGATGCGGTCGGTGTCGCAGGCGCGCGCCCGCGGCAGGCCGGCGTGCACGTCGATCACCAGCGGCTGCGGCCGGTGGAGTTCGGACTCGTGGATGCCGATGACCGTTTCGCCGGTGAGGCCTTCGATGAAGATCAGGTCGAGCGGCGCCGTCGGATGCAGATCGGGATCGGCGGCGGCGCTCGCGACGCTGGGTTGTCGGCTGGGAATGGTCATCGTGTCTCCGGGGTTGTTTCCGGGGCCGGTCGCAAAAAGCAGGCCACGGGGCAGACTCCTCGTTTCACCGGGTATGCAGGGCGCGGGATCGCCCCAGAATCAGGCTCCTGCGGTATTAGGGGGAAGCACATGACGCTGGTGTTGCGGACGGGCGACGATCGACATGCCGAGCATGTGATGGACGTGGTGCGAAGCGGCCTCCACGAATCGGCGAACGACGTGGTGACGCAGTCCTGGAGCCGTTGCCTCAACGAATACCGGCTTCACCCCGACAAGGCACGCGAGCCGGCCGTCATCAGCCGCGCCGCGCTCGAGGAGCGGCGCGAACGCCAGGCCGACGTGATCGACTGCGCACGCTACGAGATGACCACGCTGTACCAGCAGCTCGGCGATGCCGACTCGGCGGTGGTGCTGACCGACATCGACGGCGTGATCGTGCACATGGTGGCGTCCACCGAGTTCGCCGCCGAGATGGGCCCGCTCGGCCTGCGCCCCGGCGGCATGTGGAGCGAGACCGAGGCCGGCACCAACGGCATGGGCACCTGCCTGGCGGCCGCGGCGCCGATCTCGGTGCGCCGCGAGGACCACTTCTTCACGCAGTTCACGCAGCTCACCTGTTCGGCGGTGCCGGTGTACGACCCGTCGGGCCACATCGCCGCGGTGCTCGACGTCAGCAGCCGCTCCAGCCTGATGCAGCAGCACCTGCTGGTGCTGCTGGGCATGACGGCGCGCATGATCGAGAACCGGCTGATCGACCGGCGCTTCCGCAGCGCGCATCCGCTGCACTTCCACAGCCGGCCCGAGTTCGTCTACACGCTGCACGAGGGCAAGCTCGCCGTCGGCGACGACGGGCGCATCCTCGCGGCCAACCGCAGCGCGCTGTTCCAGCTGGGGCTGCAATCGGTCGACGAGATCCGCTCGCGCCACATCGAAGACCTGTTCCAGACCTCGCTCGAAGACATGCTGCAGCGCAGCACGCAATCGTCGTTCCACCCGATCGTGACCTTCCGCGCCAACGCGGCGCTGCGCTTCTTCGCGGTGGCACGGCGCCCGGCCACCGAATCGGACGCACCGGTGCACGCGCTGTCGGCACCCGTGGCCGGCACGCCCGCGGCGACGGTGGCGCGCCTTGCCCCGCGCACGCCGGTGGCATCGCGCCCGTCGGCGCAGTCGCCGACCTTCAAGGACGCGCGCCTGGCGGCCCACCTCGAGACCGCGCGCCGCGTGATCGCGCGCCAGACGCCGGTGCTGCTGTGCGGCGAGACCGGCTCCGGCAAGGAGGTGTTCGCGCGCGCGGTGCACGAGGCCAGCCCACATGCCGGCGGTGCCTTCGTCGCGATCAACTGCGCGAGCCTGCCCGAGACGCTGATCGAATCCGAGCTGTTCGGCTACCGCGCCGGTGCCTTCACCGGCGCGCAGCGCACCGGCCGGCGCGGCAAGATCCTGCAGGCCGACGGCGGCACGCTGTTCCTCGACGAGATCGCCGACATGCCGCTGGACCTGCAGGCGCGGCTGCTGCGCGTGCTGGACGAGCGCCAGGTCACGCCGCTGGGCACCGAGGAGACGCACGCGGTGGACTTCCAGCTCATCAGCGCCAGCCACCAGCGGTTGCCGGATCTCGTGCGCGAGGGGCGCTTCCGCGAAGACCTGTACTACCGCCTGTCGGGCATCGAGCTGCTGCTGCCGGCGCTGCGCGAGCGCAGCGACAAGCGCGAGCTGATCCATGGCGTGCTCGAGGCCGAAGGCGGCCGCGGCACCACGCTCAGCGCGGCGGCCGAGCGCCTGCTGATGGACTACGCCTGGCCGGGCAACATCCGCCAGCTGCGCCATGTGCTGCGCACGGCGGCGGCGCTGGCCGATGGCGAGACCATCCAGTGCACACACCTGCCGGGCTTGCACGACGGCAGCGGCGCAGCGGCCGTGCCGCAGGTGGCGGCCGGCCTGCCGCCACCCGCGCTGGTGGCCCCTGCGGCAGCGCTGCCCACCGCGCCTGCCGCGGCCGAGACCCCGGTGATGCCCTTCAAGCTGAACCCGATCCAGGCCAACGAACGGCAGGTGCTGCTGCAGATGCTGGAGCAGCACCGCTGGAACGTCAGCAACGTCGCCAAGGCGCTCGATGTCAGCCGCAACACCCTCTACCGCAAGCTCCACAAGCTCCACATTGAAATCTCGCACCCCGAGTGATGCGCTGCCGCTGCACGGCGAGGACGATGACCCACCGGTCGACGCCACGCCGCGCTCGCGCTTTGCCTGGTGCATCACCGGCTCGGGCCACTTCCTGGACGAATCGCTCGCGCTGGCCGCGCGGCTGCCGTCGTGCGACCTGTTCCTGTCGGCCGCGGGCGAGGAGGTGCTGTCCATCTACAAGATGCCGCTCGACGAGCTGAAGACGCGCTTTCGCATCTTTCGCGACAAGACCGCGAGCGGCGTGCCGGTGGGCATGCTCTACGACGACGTGTACCACACGGTGGTGCTGGCCCCGGCCACCAGCAACACGGTGGCCAAGTGCGCCTTCGGCTTCAGCGACACGCTGCCGACCAACATGTTCGCGCAGGCCGGCAAGCTGGGCATCCCGGGCATCGTGTTTGCATGCGACACCGAACCGGTGGTGGTGACGAAGTCGCCGCACGACTGGGTGACGCTGCGCCCGCGGCGCATCGAACTGGACAACGTGGACCGCCTGCGCGACATCGACTTCTGCCATGTGGTGTGCTCCCCCGCCGAACTGGAGGCCGCGCTCGATGCGCGCCTGAAAGAGCTCGCCCTCGCATGGAACACATCGTCTTCCTGACCGGCCACCTGGCCCGGCCCAGCCTGGAGCGGGTGCTGGACGGCATCGAGCAGGCGCCCTTCACCTGGGAGGTGCGCGACCTCGGCCTGCAGGTGGCCGCGCTGATGACGGCCGAGATGATCGCGCGCCGCGTGCCCGGCCCGGTGCAGGCCGACCGCATCCTGGTGCCGGGCCGCTGCCGCGGCGACCTCGAGGCGCTGACGCAGCACTACGGCATCCCGGTGCAGCGCGGGCCCGAGGAGCTGAAGGACCTGCCGCGCTTCTTCAACCGCGCGGCCAAGCCGATGGACCTGGGCGAGTACGAGGTGGCGATCTTTGCCGAGATCGTCGATGCGCCGAAGCTGTCGGTGGACGGCATCGTCGAACGGGCGCGCGCGTTGCGCGCCGACGGCGCCGACGTGATCGACCTCGGCAGCCTGCCGGCCACGCGCTTCGACCACCTGGCCGACAGCGTGCGGGCGCTGAAGGCCGAGGGCTTCTCGGTGAGCGTGGATTCGAACGATGCGCAGGAGCTGCTGCGCGGCGGCCGGGCCGGCGCCGACTACCTGCTGAGCCTGACGCTGGACACGCTGTGGGTGGCCGGCGAGGTGGATGCGGTGCCGGTGCTGATCCCGCGCACGCCGGCCGACGAAGCGTCGCTGTACGAAGCCATCGAGCAGATGCAGAGGATGGGCAAGCCGTATTTCGCCGACTCGATCCTCGACCCGATCCCGTTCGGGCTGACGGCATCGATCGTGCGCTACCACCGGCTGCGCGAGCGCTTTCCGGACGCGCCGATCATGATGGGCATCGGCAACGTGACCGAGCTGACCGAGGCCGACACCAGCGGCATCAACGCGCTGCTGTTCGGCATCGCCGCCGAGCTGGACGTGGCGGCGGTGCTGACCACGCAGGTGAGCCAGCATGCGCGCCGCGCGGTGCGCGAGGCCGACTGGGCGCGCCGCATCATGCATGCCGCGGCCCGCCATGGCAGCCTGCCGAAGGGCATCAACGATGCGCTGATGACGGTGCATGCGAAGCACCCGTTCCCCGACACGCCGCAGGAGATCGCCGAGACGGCGGCGCTGGTGCGCGACCCGAACTTCCGCGTGCAGGTGTCGCCGCTTGGGCTGCATGTCTACAACCGCGACGGCCTGCGGCTGGGGCAAGGGGCCTTCGAGCTGTGGCCGCAGTTGAAGCTGGAGCACGACGCCGCGCACGCGTTCTACATGGGCGTGGAGCTGGCGCATGCCGAGATCGCGTGGAAGCTGGGCAAGCGCTACGTCCAGGACCAGCCGCTCGATTGGGGCGTGGCCGTCGAGACGCGCGCGCAGGACCTGGGCAGCTGGTGCGCGCCGGGGACGACGATGGTCACGGGCCAGGCGAGAAATGCGGACAAAAGCGCGAAAGAGAGCGCCGGATGAACGACGTGATCTACGAGACGGTGGTGACCACGGTGTCGGCCGACGGCGTGCCGCACGTGGCGCCGATGGGCGTGCGCTACCAGGACGCGCGGGTGGTGCTGATGCCGTTCAAGCCGTCGGCCACGCACGACAACATCGTCGCCACCGGGCATGCGGTGTTGAACCTGTTGACCGACACGCGCGTGTTTGCAGGTTGCGTGACCGGGCGCAAGCAGTGGCCGCTGGTGGCGGCGCAGAAGATCCCGGGCCAGCGGCTGGCGAATGCGCTGAGCCACGTGGAGCTGGCGCTGGCCGAGCGCCGCGACGACGTGCAGCGGCCGGTGCTGCTGATGGCACGGGTGCACGAGGTGGTGCACGCGCCCTTCATCGGCTTCAACCGCGCGCAAGCGGCGGTGATCGAAGGGGCGGTGCTGGTCAGCCGCTTGCACATGCTGCCGCCGGAGAAGGTCGACACCGAGATGGCGTACCTGCAGATCGCGATCGACAAGACGGCCGGTGCCGAAGAGCACGAGGCCTGGGGCTGGCTGCGCGCGGCGGTGCAGCGGCATCGCTCGGGTGAGAAGGAGGCGCGGTGATGCGGCTGCTGGTCAGCGTTCGCAGCCCGGCCGAGGCCTTGCTGGCGGCCGAGGGTGGCGCGGATTTCATCGACCTGAAGGAGCCGCGCGACGGGGCCTTGGGCGGGCTGCCGGTGGCAACTGTCCGCGCCATCGTGCGGGTGCTGCGCGAGCGCGGCATCGTGTTGCCGGTCAGCGCGACCATCGGTGACGTGGGCATGCACGAGGCGGACCTCATCGCCGCCCGCGTGGAGGCTGTGGGGGCTTGCGGGGCCGACTACGTGAAGGTCGGCATCGAGCGCTCGCCGCAGGCCGCGGCGGTGCTCGACATGCTGGCGGGCAGCCGCCACGCGGTGGTGCCGGTGTTCATCGCCGACGCCGGGCTCGACCTCGGGTTGGTCGCGCACGCGTGCCGGTTGGGCTTTCCGGCACTGATGGCCGACACCGCCGACAAGCGCGCGGGCAGCATCTTCGCGTGCGTGGCCATGCCGGAGCTGCAGCGCTTCGTCGCGACGGTACGGCAGGCCGGCAAGCTGGCGGGGCTGGCCGGTGCCTTGCGCCTGCCGGACCTGCCGGCGCTGCGGCAGCTCGCGCCCGACTTCGCGGGTTTTCGCAGCGCGCTCTGCGTGGGCGATCGCGCGTCGGCGCTGGATGTGCAGCGGGTACGCGGGCTTGCCGATCAGTTGGCCATTGGTAATGTGCCAGCCACGGCTTAGTTCACCCACATGTGACACAAGACCTGCGCGACCAGGACTTGTCCCTCGACAACCTCACCACTGCGAAACCCGAGCGAACGTTCAGGGACAAGGACTGCGCCCACCCTGCACCACTGGTCTTCGGCAAGATCCCTGCCCTGGACGCGGTGCCTGCCAGCGTGCAACGGTTCGAGCAGACCGCCAACCAGGCGATCTCACGAACCTAGAACCCCCGCCCCGCCCCCAGCACCGGATTCTCCCCATACAGCAACGCCCGCATCCCCTCCAGATCATCCTTGTGGATGATCTCGATCGGGAACGCCGCGCCRTCCGCCAGCGCCGCGAAGCGCGCATCGACGATGCCTTGCGCGCTCAGCTGCGCCAGCGTCGACTGCGGCGCCACGCGGCACGACTTCACCACCACCAGCCGCTCCGCATTGAGCCGCCGCGCCAAGTCGAGCGCGATGCTGTCCGACGTCACCTCCCAGTTGGTGTGCGCATCGGGCTGCTCGCGCTGCAGCTCGAACGGCAGCCACAGCGCCGTCTGTCCCTTGTGCAGCACGCGGCGGATGTCGCTGCGGCTGGTGGCCAGCTGCAGCGCGGGGTTCAGCGCATTCAGCTGGTAGGCGGTCTGCGCCATCGCCAGCACCGCCATGTTGTGCGCYGCCAGGTCGTTGAACTGCCAGTGCGATTGCAGGCGCCGCACCTCGTCGGCGAAGGGGCCGCCGCCGCACACCAGCGTCACGCGGCCGCCGCCCAGCTGGGCCAGCAAATCCAGCCACAGCGGCAGCACCGGGTCGGCACTCAGGCTGCCGCCGAGCTTGACGATCCACATCAGCGCAGCTCCATGTCGAGCAGCATGGCCACCGCCACGCTGGGCGCGCAGACCTGCGCCCAGCCCGCCACCCCGGCCGCGGCGCCGGGCGCCAGGCGGACCAGGTCGGCACCGTAGCGGCGGCACGAACACGCCGCGTCGTGCGCGCTGGCCAGCACGTCGGCCACCAGGAAATCGCCACAGCCGGCACTCACGACGACGGCATCGGACGACAGCGCATGCAGCTCGACCACGCGGTGCAACTGCCCGCCCAGCTCGTCCACCTGCGCAGCGCGCCAGTCCTGCGCGAACACCAGCCACTCGCCGTCGCACGCGTCGCGCGCATCCATGCCGATCACGCGGGCCAGCCGCTTGCGCGTGGCCGGCAGGTCCTTGGGCGCGTTGTCGGCGCTCGGGTACAGGTCGTGCGCCGGGTCCAGCTCGCCGGTCAGGCGGTACACGTCGGCCACCGTCGCGAAGTACTCGTTCATCACGTTCAGCAGCTGCCCCCGCCACGGGATCTGCCGCGCCAGCCCGCACAGCGGCGTGCGCACCACGCCCTGGTAGACCAACTCGCCGGTGGCCAGCCGCTGCACGTCGCTGCGCGCCTGCGTGACGACCTGGCCGTGCTTGAACGCGATGATGTCGGTGGTGGTGCTGCCGATGTCGACCAGCACGCCATCGCCGAGTTCGCGCGCCGCGTGCATGGCGGTGGCCAGCCAGTTGGCCGACGCGATGTGCTGCCACTCGGCGGCCACGCGCTCGCGCTCGCACCAGCCCTGGTCGCCGGCGAAGAACTGCACCGGCGTGCCCGGCCATGCGTCGCACAGCAACTGCGCGATGCGCTGCACGCCTTCCTCGCGGTGCTCGAACAGGTCGACCATCTCGCCGGTCATCGTCACCGCGTGCCCTGCCTGCGCCGCCCCGGGCCAGCGCTCGCGCGCCGACTGCAGCGCGCGCTCCAGATGCTCGATGCCCTGCCACAGCGGGCAGGCCCATTGCGCGACGTCGGCCACGCGGCCGCGCTGCAGCAGGCAGGCCTTGACGTGCGCGCCGCCGATGTCCCAGCCGACGACGCTGGCGTCAGCCATGGCCGTCCCCCGCGCGGTCGATCGCGTGGTCGCGCAGCAGGTCCGCCGCGAGGTTGCGGCCGAGCGCCGCCGACAGGCCCACGTAGGCGCAGGTGACGCGCGGGTTCACCTCGATCAGCACCGGCCCGCAGCGCGCATGCCACACCACGTCGATGCCGACGAAGCCGCGCAAACCCGGGATGCCCTTCGCCACCTGCGTCGCCAGGCGCGACAGCGCGCGGCCGCGCGCGCCGTCGACCGCGACCGCATTGACGTCGACCCCTTCGAACGACAAGGCGCCATCGGCATCGATCGCGATGCGCTGGCAGTTGACGCTGAGCACCTCGCTGCCATGCGCCGTGCACAGCAGCGACACGCTGAGCGGCTCGCCGTCGACCCAGGGTTCGATGGCCATCGGGCTACCGGCGATCGAGCGCCGGTCCCAGTCGGCCAGCGCTTCATCCTGCCAGGTGTGGACCCGGGTCGCGACGCCGCCCGCGCCATCGTCGGGCTTGACCACCCAGCGCTCCACCTCGGGCGAGTGCTCGAACGCGAGCGGCGTCGTCACGCCCTGCCCGGCCAGGTGCAGCAGCGTCGCGCGCTTGCCCGAGGCCAGCGCGATCGCCTGCGCCGTGCAGCCCAGCCAGCGCCCGGGCCCCACCACCTGCTGCATCCGCGCCAGCAGCCCGCCGGTCTCGGGCGCGACGATCCAGGCCACGTCATGCAGGGCGGCCTGGCGCGCGACGAAATCGAACGGCGACTCCCCGGCCCGCGGCCGCACCGGCTCGGCATTGCCCGGCACGCGCGGCGCCCGCGGGCTCGCGGCGACCGACAGCGAGACCTCCTCGACCTGCAACAGGTCCTGCGCCAGCGCATCGCGCATCGACAGGCCCAGCGGCAGCAGCTCGGCCGCGGCCGCCTCGTCGTTGACGGACGCATCGCCGGCCGACGGGATCAGGCCGCCGCCGCTGAGATACTCGTACACGAAAACACGTTTCATCGATGCTCCCTCTGCGTTGGACAACATGACCGTCATTCCCGTCATCGACCTGCTGCAAGGCCAGGTGGTGCGCGCCGTGCGGGGTGACCGGCAGCACTACCGGCCGATCGTCTCGGCGCTGTGCGCGAGCAGCGAGCCGCTGACCGTCGCGCGCATCCTGTGCGAGCACTGCGCGGCGCGCCAGCTGTACGTCGCCGACCTCGATGCCCTGCAGGGCGGGGTTGGCCACGTCGCCGTCGTGCGGCAACTGCTCGAGGCCCTGCCGGGCATCGAGCTGTGGCTGGACGCCGGCTTCGCCGACGTGTCGAAGGCCCAGGCCCTGGATGCAGGGCTCGGGCCGCTGGCGCAGCGCCTGGTGCCGGTCTTCGGCAGCGAATCGCTGCGGTCGCGCGCGGCGCTCGCCGCCTGTTTCGCGTCGGGCCGCGGCATCCTGTCGCTCGACCGCCGCGACGGCGAGCGGCTGGACCCGGCCGGTTGCTGGGACGCGCCCGCGCTGTGGCCAGCGCGCGTGATCGCGATGACGCTGGAACGCGTCGGCGCCGGCACCGGGCCCGACGTGGACACGCTGCGAGCGCTGGCCGCGCGCTCGCCGCACACCCGGCTCATCGGCGCCGGCGGCATCGCCGGCGAGGCCGATCTGACGCGAGCGCGCGACGCCGGCGCCTCGGCCTGGCTGGTGGCCAGCGCCTTGCACGACATGAAGCTGCCCCGGATGTCGGCCTGAGGCTGCTTGTCAAGCGGCGTTGCGAATGCAGCAGATGCGTCCATGACGGGACGACGCATCACGTTTCGTGCCAACCGAAGGCGCTGCCCGGGCACGGCCACGGCGCCGTCCGGCCGCCAGAAACGCGACACAGTGTCTCGCTTCTGGCCGGTGCGGCGGGCGCCGCCACCCCGGCGCCCGGGGTTCCCTCGTGGCACATCGCTTGCGTTGAAGCAGGCACATGACCGACACCTTCGTGAACCCGCGCGCCGGCGCCGCGCGCTGGACCTGCCCGTTCTGCCTGCTGCTGTGCGACACCTCGACCGTGCAGGCCGACGCCTCGGGGGCCCTGATCCTGTCGGGGCCCGGCTGCGCCTGCGCGCGCCGCGCGCTGGCGAAGTTCACGTCTCGGTCGCCGGCCGCCTCCGCGCGCGTGGACGGCCGGGATTGCCCGCTCGATGACGCCATCGCCGCGGCGGCCCGGCTGCTGTGCGCCAGCCGTCAACCGCTGTTCGGCGGGTTGGGCACCGACGTCTCGGGCGCCCGCGCGCTGTACCGGCTGGCCYGCAAGACCGGCGCGATCTGCGACGCGGCCGATGGCGAATCGTTGATGAACACGCTGCGCGCGACGCAGGACCGCGGCAGCTTCTTCACCACGCTGGCCGAGGTGCGCACGCGCGCCGACCTGATCGTCTGCGTGGGCGGCACGCCGGCGCAGCAGGCGCCGGAGTTCTTCGATCGCTGCGGCGTCGGCGAAGCGCTGGTCGCGAGGCGGCACGTGGCGGTGCTGGGCGGCAGCCCGGGCGACGACGCGGTGCTGGCCGGCCTGCGCGCGCGCCCGGGCGTCACGGCCGAGGCGATCGCGCTGCACGGCGACCTGTTCGGCAGCGTCGCGCTGCTGTCGGCGCTGGTCGCGGGCCGGGCCGCGCGCGATGCGCCCGCGGCACTGCAGGCGCTGGCCGCGCAGCTGCTGCAGGCGCGCTATGCGGTGATTGTCGGCGAGACCTGCGCGCTGCCGCGCCAAGGCGCGCTGCTCGTCGAAGGCATCCTGCGCATCGTCGGCACGCTCAACCGCAGCACCCGCGCCGCGGCGATGTGGCTGGGCGGCGGCAACGGTGCCGGCACGGTGAACCAGGTGTTCACCTGGCTGTCGGGCCTGCCGCTGCGCTCGCGCGCCGGGCCGCTGGGGCTGGAGCACGAGCCGCTGTGCTTCGATGCGCAGCGCCTGCTGGCCGACGGCGCGGTCGACAGCCTGCTGTGGGTGTCGAGCTTCGACCCGGATCTCGCACCGCCGGCGACTGCGCTGCCGAGCATCGTGCTGGGCCATCCGGGGCTGGCGAGCGCGCCCGCCTCGGTGTTCATCCCGGTATCCACGCCGGGCATCGGTTCGCCGGGCCACCTGTTCCGGGCCGACGGCTCGGTGATGCTGCCGCTGTTCGCGGTGGTCGAGGACGGCCTGCCGACGCTGGCCGGCGTGGCCGACCGCATCCTGGGAGGCCTGCGATGAGCGGCCTGCGCCTGCGCGGCGGCCTGGTCGTCGACCCGGCGAATGCCCACGCCCCGGAACGGCGCGACCTCTGCGTGCGCGACGGCCGCATCGCCGCCCTCGCGCCGCACGAGGCCGTCGACGAGGAGGTCGACGCGAGCGGCTGCGTCGTGATGGCCGGCGGCATCGACATGCACACCCACATCGGCGGCGGCAAGGTCAACCTGTCGCGCCTGCTGCTGCCCGAGATGCAGCGCCGCGGCGCCGATCCGTTCGCGCTGCCCGGCAACCCGCTCGAGCTGGCCTCGTGCGGCGGCTGCACGCCCGGCACGCTGGCCACCGGCTACCGCTACGTCGAGATGGGCTACACGGCCGCCTTCGAGCCGGCCATGATGGCGTCGAACGCACGCCACACGCACATGGAGATGGGCGACATCCCCATCCTCGACCACGGCGCCTACGTGATGCTCGGCAACGACGAGCTGTTCCTGCAGATGCTGGCCGAGAAGCAGGATTTCGAGCGCATCCGCGACTACATGGCCTGGACGATCCGCGCCACCAAGGCGATGGGCGTGAAGGTGGTCAACCCGGCCGGCATCTCGGCCTTCAAGTTCAACCAGCGCAAGCTCGACGTCGACGAGAACCACGTGCACTGGCAGGTCACGCCGCGCCAGGTGGTGCACACGCTGGCGCGCGCGCTGCGCGAGCTGGGCGTGCCGCACCCGCTGCACATCCACGGCAGCAACCTGGGCGTGGCCGGCAACATCCAGTCGACGCTGGACACCATCGCGGCGCTCGAAGGCCTGCCGGCGCACCTGACGCACGTGCAGTTCCATGCCTACGGCAGCGAGGGGGCGAAGAAGTTCTCGTCGGCCGCGGCGCAACTGGCCGAGGCGGTGAACGCCAACCCGAACGTCAGCATCGACGTCGGCCAGATCATGTTCGGCCAGACCGTCACGGCGTCGGGCGACACGATGCGCCAGCATGCGCAGTCGGGCCTGGCGAGCCCGCGCAAGTGGATCGGTGCCGACATCGAATGCGATGCCGGCTGCGGCGTCGTGCCGTTCCGCTACCGCGAGCAGAGCTACGTCAACGCGCTGCAATGGGCGATCGGCCTCGAGATCTTCCTGCTGGTCCAGGACCCGTGGCGCGTGGCGCTGACCACCGACCACCCGAACGGCGGCCCGTTCACCAGCTACCCGCACCTGATCCGGCTGCTGATGGACAAGGGCTTCCGCAACGAGCAGCTCGCGAAGCTGCACCCCGACGTCGCGGTGAACAGCGCGCTCGGCTCGATCACGCGCGAACTGAGCCTGCACGAGGTGGCGATCATGACGCGCGCCGGGCCGGCCAGGCTGCTCGGCCTGAAGGACCGCGGCCACCTCGGCGCCGGTGCCGCGGCCGACATCGCGGTCTACCGCGAGAACGCCGACCGCGAGGCGATGTTCGGCACGCCCGAGCGGGTCTACAAGGACGGCACGCTGGTGGCCCGCGGCGGCCGCATCACCGCCGTGCCGACCGGCGGCACGCACTTCGTCGAGCCCGAGTACGACCGCGGCATCGAGGGCTACCTGCGGCAGCACATGGCAACGCACGGCTCGGTGAACTTCGATGCCGTGCCCATTGACCACGACGAGCTGTGCAGCTGCTGCAATGGCGGGCGGCTGCTGCCGGCCGCGTGCTTCGAGCATTCACGATGACCGAGAACGGCGTCTTCATCGACGACAGCTTTGCCGAGGCCTTCCCGATGAAGGCCACGCGGCTGCTGATCACCGCGCACAACCTGACCTGGGCGCGCCACGCCGCGGTGTCGGCCACCGGCTTCGCGACCTCGGTGATCGCCTGCGGCTGCGAGGCCGGCATCGAGCGCGAGCTGGACCCGGCCGACACGCCCGACGGCCGGCCCGGCGTCAGCGTGCTGATCTTCTCGATGTCGGGCAAGGAGCTCGCGAAGCAGGTGGAGCGACGCGTGGGCCAGTGCGTGCTGACCTGCCCGACCACGGCAGTGTTCGCCGGCATCGCCGAGGGCGAGGCGATCGCCCTCGGCAGGAACCTGCGCTTCTTCGGCGACGGCTGGCAGATCTCGAAGGTGATCGGCGGCGTGCGCTACTGGCGCGTGCCGGTGATGGACGGCGAGTTCGTCGCGCAGGAGACGACGGCCGTCGTCAAGTGCGTGGGCGGCGGCAACCTGCTGCTGATGTGCCGCGACACCGATGCCGCGCTGGCGGTGGCCGARGCCGCGGTGGCCGCGATGAAGACGCTGCCCAACGTGATCATGCCGTTCCCGGGCGGCGTGGTGCGCTCCGGGTCCAAGGTCGGCAGCAAGTACGCCACGCTCGGCGCGTCGACCAACGACGCGTTCTGCCCCAGCCTGCACGGCCTGGTGGCCAAGAGCGAGATCACGCCGCAGACGCGCTGCGTGCTCGAGATCGTGATCGACGGCCTGACCGAGGCCGACGTCGGCGCGGCGATGCGCGCCGGCATGCGGGCCGGCATCGCGCTCGGCGCGGCCGGCGGCCTGCTGCGCATCTCGGCCGGCAACTACGGCGGCAAGCTCGGGCCCTTCCACTTCCACCTGCGCAAGCTGCTGGCTGCGCAGGCCGCGGCATGAGCTGGCGCCTGCGCCTGCGCCACGCGCCTGCGCTGCGCGTGGACCTGCGGGGCGTGCTGCCGGCCACGCTGGGCGGCTTGTCGGCAGCGCAGGTCGGGCAGGTTGCCGTGGGGCACGGGGCATCGCGGGTGCCGCTGGGGGAATTCTTCACCGTCGAGGCCGGCGACGACGACGGCGCACTGGTGTTCGACGGCGACCTGTCGCGCTTCGACCGCGTCGGCTGGCAGATGGCAGGCGGCCGCATCGCCGTGCACGGCCCGGCCGGCCACTACGCCGGCGGCTGCATGAGCGGCGGCGAGTTGACGATCCACGGCCCGGTCGGCCTGCTGGCAGCCTGCGAGATGGCGGGCGGCCGGCTCACGGTCGACGGCGACGCGGGCGACTTTGCCGCCAGCACGCTGCCCGGCAGCATGGACGGCATGCGCGGCGGGACGCTGGTGGTCAAGGGCAACGCCGGTGCACGTTTCGGCGACCGCATGCGGCGCGGCACGGCGCTGGTGTTCGGCAACGCGGGCGATTTCGTGGCGTCACGCATGGTGGCCGGCACGATCGCGATCGGCGGACAGGCCGGTGCGCACGTGGGCTACGGCATGCGACGCGGCAGCGTGGTGTTCGCCGCCGCAGCGCCGACGATCGCACCGACCTTCGTGCCGGCGCTGGTCGACGCGCCGGTGTTCTGGCAGCTGCTGGCCCGCGACATCGCAAGCCACGGCGGCCCCTTCGCGGGATTGCCGTCCCGCACCATCGCGCGCCACCTGGGCGACCTGGCGGCAGACGGCCGCGGCGAACTGATCCTGGCAACCTGAGACACAAGCATGACCCAGACCTACCTCTTCCACGCCGGCGAGGCCACCGTGTTCGCACGCGAAGGCCAGTTCACCGATGCGATGCCCGAGATCCTGATCGGCCGCACCGACGGCCCGGTCGGCCAGGCTTTCGCGAACATGATGGCGCAGAGCAAGGGCCACACCGCGATGTTCGCGATCCGCGCCTGCAACCAGCTCGTGCGGCCGGCGACCATCATCGTGCCCAAGGTGACGCTGAAGGATTTCGCCAACATCGATCTCTACGGCGGCGTGGTGCAGGGTGCCACCGCCGATGCGGTGGTCGACTGCCTCATCGATGGCACGATCCCGAAGGACATCGCCAACGAGCTGTGCATCATCAGCCTGGTGTGGATCGACCCCCGCTGCGCGAAGGACCCGAACCTGGACAAGAAGGACATGTACCGCACCAACCACGAGGCGACCAAGCTCGCGATCAAGCGGGCCTTGAACAACGAGCCCACCGTCGAAGAACTGATCGCCAACCGCCACAAGATCAAGCACGACATGGACGACTGGAGCTGACGCGGTGTGAACGGCATCTACGCACTGCTCGACGACTGCCACGCGACGCGCGGCAACCCGCTCAGCCGGCTCTACACCGGCTTCGAGCGCGAGCACCGCTGCGTCGACCCGGCGCAGCTCGATGCCGTGTGGGCTGCCGTCGATGCAGACCTGCGCGCCGGGCTGCATGCGGTGCTGCTGGCCGACTACGAGTGGGGGGCCAAGCTGATGAAGGCCGGAGATGCCGCGCTGCAGCCGGACGATGCGGCCTCGCTGCGGGTGCTGATGTTCCGCGACCTGGCCCGGCTGTCGAACGATGACGTCGACGGCTGGCTCGCATCGCGCGGCAGCGAGGACGCCTGCGGCGTCATGAACCTGCGCCCAAGCGTCGACAAGCCGGGCTTCACGCGGGCCATCGATCGCATCCACGAAGCGATCCGCAACGGCGAGACCTACCAGGTCAACCACACCTACCGCCTGCACGGCGATGCGTACGGCTCGCCGGTCGACCTGTACCGCCGCCTGCGCACGCGCCAGCCGGTGGCCTATGGCGCGCTGATCGCGTTGCCGGACGCGGGCACCGCGCACGTGCTGTCGCGCTCGCCCGAGCTCTTCCTGCGCCACGAGGCCGGCCTGCTGACCGCGCGGCCGATGAAGGGAACCGCGCCGCGCATCACCGCGCCCGAGAGCGACAGCGAGACCGCGCGCCTGCTGTCGCTGGACATCAAGAACCGCGCCGAGAACCTGATGATCGTCGACCTGCTGCGCAACGACCTGGGCCGCGTCGCGCAGACCGGCACGGTCAAGGTGCCGTCGCTGTTCGCGATCGAGCCGTACACGACGCTGTTCCAGATGACCTCGACGGTCAACGCACGCGTGCGGCCCGAGGTCGGCTTCGGCGAGCTGCTGCGCGCGGTGTTCCCGTGCGGCTCGATCACCGGCGCGCCCAAGCACCACACGATGGAGCTGATCGCCGGGCTGGAGACCACGCCGCGCGGGCTGTACTGCGGCGCCATCGGCTGGGTCGACGCACCGCGCGGCGCGGCGCGCATCGGCGACTTCTGCCTCAGCGTCGCGATCCGCACGCTGACGCTCGCCGCCGAAGCGGACGGGCTGCGGCCGGCCCGGCTGGGCATCGGGGCCGGCATCGTGCTCGACAGCCGGGCCGACGACGAGTTCGAGGAATGCCTGCTGAAGGCGCGCTTCCTGACCGGGCTGGACCCCGGCTTCCAGCTGTTCGAGACGCTGTGGGCGCAGCGCGGCGAAKCGCGCGGCCTCGACCAGCACCTGGCGCGGCTGGAGCGCAGCGCCCAGGCGCTCGGCTTCGCGTTCGACGGCGAGCAGGTGCGTGCCACCGTGGCCGCCACGCTGGCCGTGCTGCCGGCCGGCACGCCGTCGCGCCTGCGCGTCGCGCTCGCGCACGGCGGCGAACTCGCCATCACCCATGCCCCGCTCGCACCGCTGCAGCCCGGGCCGGTGGGGCTGCTGATCGCGCCCCAGCGCCTGCCCGACCGGGCGCCGCTGGCGACCCACAAGACCACGCTGCGCCAGCACTACGACGCCGGCGTGCAGGCGGCCGAGCGGGCCGGCGCGTTCGACAGCCTGTTCTTCACCGCCGACGGCCGGCTGGTGGAAGGCGGGCGCAGCTCGGTGTTCCTGCAGCTCGACGGCCGCTGGTGCACGCCGCCGCTGCGCGACGGCGCCCTGCCCGGCGTGATGCGCGCACGGCTGCTGGCCGACCCGGGCTGGGCCACCGTCGAGCGCAGCCTGGACCTGTCCGACCTGCAGCGCGCGCAGGCCATCGTCGTGTGCAACGCGCTGCGCGGCGTGCTGCCGGCGCACCTGCTGTCGCACGAACTGAGCACCGCGTGAGCACCCCATGAACCTGGCGCTGTTCGACCTGGATCACACCCTGATTCCCTTCGACAGCGGCATGGCCTGGACGCGCTTCCTGGCGGACCGCGGCGCCCTGCCCGCCGATGCGCCCGAGGCCTACCTGGCCTGCTGCCACCGCTACGTGGCGGGCACGCTGGACATCCGCGCGATGCACCGCGCCACGGTGGCGCCGCTGGCGGCGTTTGCGCGCGCGCAGGTCGAGGGCTGGAGCCGCGAGTTCGAGGCCGAGATGGCGACACGGATTCCGCACGGCATGCAGGCACGGGTGGCGCGCCATCGGGACGCCGGCGATCGGTGTGCCGTCATCACCGCAACCACGCGCTTCATCGCCGAACCCTTCGCGCGGCTGTTCGGCATCCCGCACGTGATGGCGACGGAGAGCGCGTGGAAGGATGGTTTCCTGACCGGCGAGATCGACGGCGAGCCCTGCCATCGCGAGCACAAGTTGCACCGCGTGCTCGCCTGGCTGCCGCAGGGCTTGCAGGCCTTCGAGACATCCTGGTTCTATTCCGATTCCGCGAGCGACCTGCCGCTGCTGCAGGCGGTGTCGCATCCGGTGGCCGTGCGGCCGGAACCCGCGCTGCGCGAACACGCGTTGCGGGCCGGCTGGTCGGTGCTCGACCCATAAAAAAGGAGACACATCATGGAATGGATACGCCAGGTCAGCCTGGTCAAGCGGGTGATGATCGGGTTCGTCGCGATGGGCCTGATCGTGCTCGCGATGGGGGCCGCAGCCGCCTGGACGGTGCGGCAGCTCGCCGCGGCGCCGCAGCGCGTCGACGCCGAGGCGGCCGCCGGGTGGTTCGTCGCGTGCGCGGTGGCCGGCTGCGCGGTCGCGCTGCTGGCCGGCTGGCTGATCCGCGGCAGCATCAAGGAGTCGGTCGAGTCGACCGTGCAGTGCGTGATCCGCATCGCCGGCGGTGACCTCGAGACCAAGATCAGCTCGTCGGGCAAGGACGAGATCTCGTGGCTGCGCGCCGAGCTGAACGCGATGCGCAAGAAGCTGCGCACCATGGTGCTGGACGTGCGGCAGACGGTGGAGAGCGTCAACACCGCGTCGGACGAGATCGCCAGCGGCAACACCGACCTGTCCAACCGCACCGAGCAGCAGGCGAGCGCGCTGCAGCAGACCGTCAGCTCGATGGCGCAGCTGGCGGCCACGGTGACCAGCAACTCGGACAGCACGCGCGAGGCGCGCAGCGTGGTCACCGGCTCCAGCGAGGTGGCCGCGCGCGGCGCGCAGACCATGCAGGACGTGATCGTGCGCATGGACGAGATCAACACCAGTGCCGGCAAGATCGCCGAGATCATCGGCGTGATCGACAGCATCGCCTACCAGACCAACATCCTCGCGCTGAACGCGGCCGTCGAGGCGGCACGTGCCGGCGAGCAGGGGCGAGGTTTCGCGGTGGTGGCCGAGGAGGTGCGCAGCCTCGCGCAGCGCAGTTCGTCGGCGGCGCGCGAGATCAAGGCGCTGATCGGCGACTCGACCGAAAAGGTCGCCGCCGGCTCGCAGCTGGTCACCGATGCCGGGCGCACGATGCGCGAGATCGTCGACAGCGTGGGCCAGGTGGCCGGGCTGATCGCCGGCATCGCGCAGGCCGGCGAATCGCAGGGGCACGACATCGGCCGCATGCAGCAGGCGATCGCGCAGCTCGACACGATGACGCAGCAGAACGCTGCGCTGGTGGAGGAATTGGCCGCGTCGGCGCAGTCGCTGAAGGGCCAGTCGGGCCGGCTCACCGAAGCGATGAGCTCGTTCAGGGTGAATGCGTAACCCTACTGGGCGCGCAGTGCCGCCAGGCGCCTGTGCGTGCCGGGATGGGTGGCCGTGTCCTTGGTCACGCCCAGGCGCATGAACGCCGAGACCACCGTGTCCCGCGGCACGCCCATCCCTTCCAGCGTGCGCAAGGCGAACGCGTCGGCCTCGTACTCCTGCTGGTAGGCCAGCGCCGAAGCCTCGCGCCCCAGGCGCCCGGCGACCGGGTCGGTCTGCTCGGGGGTGACGCTGCCGGGCACCCATTTCTGGTACATCACGCCCATTTGCGACCAGTGCGCCAGCGCGACGTGGCCCAGTTCATGCGCCAGCACGAACAGCCGGCCTTCCTCGGCCCAGTCGCCCAGCGCCTCGTTCACGATCACCGTGCGGCCATGCAGCGTCTCGGCCACGACGTCGCCATGCACCACGCGCAGTTCGACGGCGCCCTCCAGCCCCAGCCGGCGCACCAGCATCTCGAAGCTGTCGCGCAGCTTCTGCGCCCGCTCGCTCTCGACCGGCGCCGGCGCCAGCCGCTCCAGGCGCACGCTTTGCGAGCGCTCCAGCACCTGCGTGATGTCTTCGCCGTGCGCGACGCCCGCCGCCAGTGCAACCCCGATCAACAGCCAGCCCCGCATCGACGACTCTCCTGCGCGGGCCCGAACTGCAGGCCCTTGTGAGCGATTACGGCGCAAGAAATGGGCCCGCTTCAAGGGTTTACCCTTGGTCTTCACGCGAATCGGGGGGACGCCGTGCCGTAGTGCACGGGCAAACGCGGTGCCATCTGCCTGCTTCAGACCTGGATCAGCCCCCAGTGCAGCGCCACCAGCGTCAGCTCGGACTGGTTGCTCGCGCCCAGCTTCTGCTTCACGTGGTACAGGTGCGTGCCGACGGTGCTGGGCGACAGGTTCAGGTTGGCGGCGATCTGCGCCACCGTCAGGCCGCGCGCCAGCTGGATGAACACCGAGAACTCGCGTTCGCTCAGCATCTCGGCCGGGTTCGCGTCGCCCTTCACCTGCGCCAGCGCCAGCACCTGGGCGGTCTGCGCGTCCACGTAGGGGCGGTGCGCGGCCACCGCGCTGACGGCGGCGATCAGCGCCTCCGGCGCACTGCGCTTGTTCAGGTAGCCGAGTGCGCCGGCCTGCATCACGCGCCGCGGATGCGCCGTGTCTTCATGCGCCGACAGCGCCAGCACGCGCGCCTTCGGGTCCTGCGCGAGCAGCCGCCGCACCGCCTCGAGCCCGCCCATGCCGGGCATCGACAAGTCCATCACCACCACGTCGGGCTTGAGCTTCGGGTAGTCGGTGCAGGCCTGCTCGCCGGTGTCGGCCTCGCCCACGACCTCGATCCCGGCATCGGCCAGCAGCATGCGGAATCCCATGCGCACCAGCGCGTGGTCGTCGACGAGCATCACTCGGATCATTCGGGGGCAGCCTCGGTTCGGGGAGGGGATGGCGGAAGGCGCACGCTCAGGCGCACGCCGCGCGGGGATGTCGGCACCAGCTCGAAGTTGCCGCCCAGGCCTTGCACCCGTTCGGCCAGCCAGCGCAGGCCATGGTGGCCCTTCTTGCCGGCCCAGTCGGGCGACAGGCCGACGCCGTCGTCGGCCAGCTCGAGCACGGTGCCGTCGGCCGCGGCGCGCAGCCGCACGTCGACGCGCCGTGCCTGGCCATGGCGCAGCGCGTTCGTCAGGCCTTCCTGCGCGGCGCGGTACAGCGCGAGCGCCGCCTCGCTGCCCAGCTGCACGCCGTCCATGTCGGCCTGCAGGTCGATCCGCGCCCCCGGGTGGCTGCGGCGCGTGCGCTCGGCCAGGTCGGCCAGCGCCTCGGCGAGGCCGAAGTTGTCCAGCACCAGCGGCGTCAGGCGCGGGATGATGCCGTGCATCGCGTCGTACAGGCGCGAGGATTCCTCGGCGATCAGCCGCGCCGCCTGCTCGGCCTGCGGATCGAGCGTGCGCATGCGCTGCGCGATCGACAGCGCCATGCTGCGCATCGCCGTCACCGACTGGCCCAGCTCGTCGTGCAGCTCGCGCGCGATCAGGTGGCGCTCCTGCTCGATCTGGTGGTCGACCCAGCGCGTCAGCTCGCGGCTCTCGGACAGCTGCAGCTCGGCGCGCACCGCGCGGCGCTCGGTCTCGATGTGGCCCTGCAGCATGCCCACCATGCGGTTGAAGGCCTTGCCGATGGTGCCGGCCTCGGCGCCCGGCAGCGGCGGCAGCACGACGTCGAAGCGGCCACCCTCCAGCTGGTTCAGCGCTTCGACGATCTGGCCGAAGGGGCGCAGCGTGCGCCCGACCAGCCAGTACACCAGCCCGTTCAGCACCACCAGCGTCACGACCGCGCCGAACACCAGCGTGATGGCCTCGTCCCACGCGTCCAGCACGGCGCGCGAGGCGTTCGCCTGCACCGTCAGCTTGCCGTCGGGCAGCTCGAGCGACTGGGCGGCCGGCGGCGGTGCGACCAGCGCGTCGAACCAGTCGGGCGCATCGCGGCCCTGCTTGTAGGGCGATGGCGGCGACACGTAGAGCACGGTGCCCTGCTTGTCGCGCAGCGTGATGTCGTTCGAGCGCACGCGGCCCATGCCCTGCAGGAAGCCCAGCACCGCCGGCGTGCCCTGGGCCGCGTAGCGCCACACGGTGCGGTTGAGGAACTGCCCCGCGACGCGGTTGGCCGCCACCACCTCCTCGTTGACCGATGCGCGCATGCTGCGCAGCTCCAGGCCCATCATCACGAACAGGAACAGCAGCGTCAGCAGCCCGACGATCAGGTGGATCTTGAAGCGAAGGCTCACGACGCGCCTGCCTCGAAATGGCCGTGCGCCGCATAGCCGTCCAGCGCGTCCACCATCGCGCGCACCATCGCCGGATGGGATGGATCGTGGCCTGCGCCTTCGACGAGCTGCAGCCGGCTGTGCGGCAGGCGCTCATGCACCGCGAGCGCGCCCTCGGGCCGGCAGATGCGGTCTTCGCTGCCGTGCAGCAGCAGCGTCGGCACCCCCGGCAGGCGGTGGCAGCGATCGAGCAGCGGCGGTGCATCGAGCCAGCAGCGGTGCAGCAGGTAGTGGCTTTGCACGCGGTAGCGGTCGACCTGTGCATCGAGCGCGGCGCCCGACGGCTCGGCTTGTGCCGCGGCACCGGTCGCGAGCGTGCTTTCCCAACGCCACCAGGCCAGCGCCATGCGGCGAGCCGTGTCGGCATCGGCGGCCAGGCCGCGGGCCAGGAAGGGCAGCATGGCGTGCCGCTGGTCGGGCGGTGCGATGGCGGCGAACTGCGCCCAGGCCTCGGCATGCCCGGCCGGGATCACCTGGAAGAACCCGGCGATGTCGTCCTCGCGCGCGAGGAAGGTGGCGCGCAGCAGCAGCGCCGCCACCGCGGCGGGATGCGCCGCCGCATACGCCAGCGCGAGCGTTGCGCCCCATGAACCGCCGACCACCAGCCAGCGGTCGATGCGCAACGACGCGCGCAAGGTTTCCAGGTCGGCGATCAGGTGATCGGTGGTGTTGCCGACCGTGCTGCCGCGCGGCCGGCTCCGGCCGGCACCGCGCTGGTCAAGGCTGACGATGCGGTAGCGGGCCGGGTCGAAGAAGCGGCGCAGCAGCGGCGAGCAGCCGGAGCCCGGGCCGCCATGCAGCACCAGCGCGGCGATGCCGTCCGGGTTGCCGCACTCCTCGACGTGCAGCACGTGGCCGTCCGGCACGCCAAGGTCGTGCACGCGGTACGGTGCGGATTCGGTGTGGAGCATGGCCACGGGCATGGTAGCCCGCGACCGCGGCGGCGGCCTTCAGTGCTTTCCTTGCGCATAGGCCTGGGCTGCGGCGTCCAGCGGCACCGGCTTGATGCGCGAGGCCATGCCGGCGCAGCCGAAGGCCTCGAAGCGGGCGATGCACAGGTCGCGCGCCGCGGCGGTGGCGTCCTTGAAGAACTTGCGCGGGTCGAACTCGCCGCGGTCGCGCGCCATCGCGCGGCGCATCGCGCCGGTCATCGCGAGGCGGATGTCGGTGTCGATGTTGATCTTGCGCACGCCGTGGCGGATGCCTTCCTGGATCTCCTCGACCGGCACGCCGTAGGTCTCCTTGATCTCGCCGCCGTGCTCGCGGATCACCGCCAGCCATTCCTGCGGCACCGACGACGAGCCGTGCATCACCAGGTGGGTGTGCGGGATGCGCGCGTGGATGGCCTTGATGCGGTCGATCGCGAGGATGTCGCCGGTCGGCTTGCGGCTGAACTTGTAGGCGCCGTGGCTGGTGCCGATCGCGATGGCCAGCGCGTCGACGCCGGTCTGCGCGACGAAATCGGCGGCCTGCTCGGGGTCGGTCAGCATCTGGGCGTGCGTCAGGGCACCGGCCGCGCCGACGCCGTCTTCCTCGCCGGCGGTGCCCGATTCCAGCGAGCCCAGGCAGCCGAGCTCGCCCTCCACCGACACGCCCACCGCATGCGCCATCTCGGTGACGCGGCGAGTGACGCCGACGTTGTAGTCGTAGCTCGACGGCGTCTTCGCGTCCTCGAGCAGCGAGCCGTCCATCATCACGCTGGTGAAGCCCGAGCGGATCGACTGCATGCACACCGACGGGCTCGCGCCGTGGTCCTGGTGCATCACGATCGGGATGCCGGGGTACATCTCGGCGGCGGCCTCGACCATCTTGCGCAGGAAGGGCTCGCCGGCGTACTTGCGCGCGCCGGCCGAGGCCTGCAGGATCACCGGGCTGTCGGTACGGTCGGCCGCCTGCATGATGGCCTGGATCTGCTCCAGGTTGTTCACGTTGAAGGCCGGCACGCCGTAGCGATGCTCGGCGGCGTGGTCCAGCAGTTGTCGCAGCGAAATCATCGGCATGCTGTGCTCCGTTTGATTGAACGGTGGTGGTCATGAACCCGTTCGGACTGAGCCTGTCGAAAGCCCGGCGGATGTTGCACCGGCTGCGCCGGYGCGCTTCGGCTSCCACCCTTCGACACRGGCCCTCGACARGCTCGGTCCCTGCYCRGGGCGAACGGCTGKCTTCTCCGTYCGCCCTGAGCTTGTCGAAGGGCYYGGCTGAGCCTGTCGAAGCCCTGCCCGCAGCACACTCGCGTCGCCGGCGCGCTTCGGCTCCCACCCTTCGACACAGGCCCTCGACAGGCTCGGTCCCTGCTCRGGGCGAACGCGTTCCTCATGCGGACAACAGGTTCTTGCGCTGCTCCACCAGCCGCATGATCATCGGCGTGAAGATCAGCTGCATCGCCAGTTCCATCTTGCCGCCCGGCACCACCAGCGTGTTGGCGCGCGACATGAACGAGTCGTGCAGCATCGACAGCAGGTACGGGAAGTCGATGCCGCGCGGGTTGGCGAAGCGGATCACCACCAGGCTCTCGTCGGCCGTCGGGATGGTGCGCGCGATGAACGGGTCCGACGTGTCGACCACCGGCACGCGCTGGAAGTTGATGTGGGTGCGCGTGAACTGCGGACAGATGTAGGCCACGTACTCGTGCATGCGGCGCAGGATCACGTCGGTCACCGCCTCGGTCGAATAGCCGCGCGTGCTGCGGTCGCGGTGGATCTTCTGGATCCACTCCAGGTTGATCACCGGCACCACGCCGATCAGCAGGTCGGTGAAGCGCGCGACGTCCACCTTGTCCGTCGTCACGCCGCCGTGCAGGCCCTCGTAGAACAACAGGCTGCTGGGCGGCAGCGGCTCCCACGCGGTGAAGGTGCCGGGCCGCTGCTGGTAGGGCGCGGCCTCCTCGTCGTTGTGCAGGTACTTGCGGCTCTGCCCGGTGCCGGTCTCGGCATAGCTGCGGAACAGCTCCTGCAGCTCGGCGAACAGGTTCGCATCCTCGCCGAAGTGGCTGAAGTGCGGCTTGCGGCTCTGCTCGGCCTCGGCCATCGCCGCCTTCATGGCCTCGCGGTCGTAGCGGTGGAAGCTGTCGCCCTCGACGATGGCGGCCGCCACGCCCTCGCGGCGAAAGATGTTCTCGAAGGTCTTCGTGACCGAGGTGGTGCCGGCACCGGACGAACCGGTGATGGCGATGATGGGGTGCCGTGCGGACATGGCCGGGCCCTCACGCGGTGGCCGCGAACAGGCCGCGCTTGCCGAACAGCGGCGAGTCGTAGTTGGCCGCCGGTTCGTCGCGGTGGTAGGTCTCGATGCGCGCCACCTCGTGGCGCGACCCGAAGACGAAGCCGATGCGCTGGTGCAGCGCCTCGGGCTGAACCTCCAGCAGCCGCGCCCGGCCGGTGCTCGCGCCGCCGCCGGCCTGCTCGACCAGCAACGAGATCGGGTTGGCCTCGTACAGCAGGCGCAGCCGGCCGGCGCGCGCCGGATCCTTGCTGTCGCGCGGGTACAGGAACACGCCGCCGCGCATCAGGATGCGGTGCGTCTCGGCCACCAGCGACGCGATCCAGCGCATGTTGAAGTCGGCGCCGCGCGTGCCGGTCTGGCCGGCCAGGCATTCGTCGACGTAGCGCTTGACCGCCGGTTCCCAGAAGCGGCTGTTCGAGGCGTTGATCGCGAACTCGCAGGTCTTCTCGGGGATGCGCAGGCCGGGGTGGCTGAGCACCCATTCGCCGAGCAGCGGGTCGAGCGTGAACGCATGCGTGCCGCGGCCCAGCGTCAGCACCAGCATGGTCGACGGGCCGTAGATCGCGTAGCCGGCGCACACCTGCTGCGTGCCGGGCTGCAGGAAATCCTGCGGCTGCGGGTCCTGCCCGGGCGTGACCGCGCGCAGCACCGAGAAGATGCTGCCGACCGCGACGTTGACGTCGATGTTGGACGAGCCGTCGAGCGGGTCGAACAGCAGCAGGTACTTGCCGCGCGGGTACTCGGGCGGCAGCGTGTACGGCGCCTCCAGCTCCTCGGACACCATGCCGGCCAGGTGCCCGCCCCATTCGGTGGCGCGCAGGAACAGCGCGTTGCCCAGCACGTCCAGCGTCTTCTGCTCTTCGCCATGCACGTTGCCGGTGCCGGCGCTGCCGAGCGCGCCGTCCAGCGCGCCGTAGGCCACCTTGCGCGCGATGGTCTTGCAGGCCAGCGAAACGTCGGTGATCAGCGCGTTCAGGTCGCCGGTGGCCTCGGAATGGCGGCGGCGCTCCTCGATCAGGAACTGGGTCAGGGTCGATCGTCCTCCGGTGAGCATGGCGGGTCTCCTGGTTACTGATGAATCGGGGTGCGCACGGGCAGCCTGGCGAGCAGGTCGGCGGGCACGTCCAGGCGCCACGTGCCGGCCGCGGGCAGCGGGCCGTAGCCCCAGGCGGCCCAGGCGG